>JABIZD010000101.1 GCA_018666555.1 Gammaproteobacteria bacterium | reverse complement strand
TCTAGTTCTACCTGTTTTATTCGATATTCTTTAACTGATTCTTTTGTTCTTTGGCCATGCCGGTAGTTGGGATGAGCCTCACCTGATGGTGCCTGAAGTCGTGCGCCCTGCACTCTCCAACGCCTCAAAACTAGCGTTTAGGGGCCGGGGCCATATAGACCCACTAACCGAATAGTATCCTATAGAATACTGTTCGGTTAAGCGGAACAGAAGTGGGTTTCTTCGATACTGCCGCAGCTACCTTCAAGGTGAGCGGTCCAATCCGGGTAAACTAACTATTCAATTCAATGATCTGGTCTATTTGGCGATCCAGGGCGGATTCGGGCTCCATTACGCCCTTTCGGAGCAAACGTTCCAATGAATCAGCAATTCCTTGATTAAGATCGGTTGTACACTCCCAGTTGGGCAGGAGCTTTTTAACTTTGCTGTTATCGAACACCATAGAATTTGCCTTATCACCACGTAGGGAGCCTTCCCAATGTGGACTCTGCTCGACTAACTTATCTGTTGGTACTTGGCAGATATCAATCGGACAGTTAAGTGCATCCGCAACGCATGTAAGAATCATATTCCAGCTATAGACATGATCACTGGTGATATGAAATGTTTCGTTAAATGCACCTACTTCACCCAGAAGACCAACAAAAGCCCTGGCAAAATCAGTCGCATGGGTCAACGTCCAGAGAGACTCCCCCTGGTCATGAACGATGACCGGCTTACGGTGTAACAAGCGCCAGACCAGGTGCTCGCCACTAACGACCGTACTAGGGATTCTTTCTCGATAGGTATGACTCGGTCGAACAATGGTTGTCGTAAAATCATTAGCCGCTATCAGGCGCTGCTCACATTTCGCCTTGTTTCTACTGTAAGCCCAGTAGGGGTTATCCAACGGGGTCGATTCCGTAATCAATCCATTTTTGATTTTTTTATAAGCGGATGCTGTTGAAACGAACACGTACTGGCCACAAAGGCCTTTGAACTGTTCAACATCTCTTTCAACCGCATCCGGTGTGAAAGCAAAAAACTGGCACACAACATCAAAAGATTTTGAGGAAAGCGCTCCATATACATCTACATCACGCAAATCACCCTGCAATAAAAGCACCTCAGCAGGTAACAACGCCGCATTGATCCCTCGATTCAGGATCGTTACTTCATGCCCTTGCTTCAATGACTCAAGCAGACAGGCGTACGAGATCTCACCCGTGCCACCAATATAGAGAACTCTCATGCTTCCTGGATCACTCTCGCTCCCCCTAAAAGGTGTGCATCAAGCGTGTGATCGACCTTAGTAACGAATCTGACGTTCCTGCTGATACCATGCAGTGATGGATTATCTTCAAATACGGCCCTCGCGCTTTCTTCAAAGACCAGTCGACCGTCCCCCAGCTTGCTGTCATCCATCAGTCGTAACACAGGATCGGCGTTACAACGAGCGACGTCTTCAGACGCCATATCATGCACAACAGCTCCCCGCCAGTGGCGGCCGACTGCTGCGTGATAAGTTAAAGCTATCATTGGCCTAACTCCATCTGACGAATTAGGCATACCACGGTGCCACATTCTGGGGTCGCGGAAACATATACCACCTGCCGGGATCTCCATGCGAGAAGCAGGCGCCCAACTTTCAATTAGCTCAGGATGGTTGCTAAGACGTTCACCTGAAGGCCACGTCACCACTTCGGTTTCTCGATGTGAGCCTGGGTAGATTTCCGTCGCGCCATTTTCAACCGTGATATCCTGAAACGCTACCGAACAAGACAAAGTTGTCGTTCGAGGAGGCCAATCCTCCCCATGTTCCGCTGCCTGCTCCTCAGAACGCCAGGAAAAAGGCCTATCAAAATGCAGTGGCTGAAAGGTACTACCAGGCATGTTGACATTCCCATTATAAAAGCCAAGCCATGCGCCCTCACCCAAAACTTCAGCAATAATCGACTCTATGATTGGATTAGCAAGTAAGTCTGGTCGCACATAGGGAGCGGAACGCCGCAAACCTAATTGTAGATGCCCCTGGCCAGTGTGTTTTTCATGTGGCGTCATCTCCGAAGAAGCTCTGACTTGTTCGGCATCTTCCACCACCGAATCCATGAGCAGTTTCTGACTCTCTTCCGAGATTAGGCCGGTGACTACAGCATAACCTCGGTTCCGAAAGTCATCACCCATTTGCTGTAACTTCTCCGGATCCAGCTTCCCTTGACTAAGTTCACTCTCAGTGCACATATAGGTCAATTTTTTTCCCTCTTGGTTGTACCGTCTCTCCAACGGTGAGGCCGATCGATAGGCCATAGTTGAATTGTGGGTTCAGATATTGCTTCAGGTACAACAAACACTCGGTCGGTCCCTTCTCCCCTCAGCGTCGCTCCATTAGCCTTGAGAAATGCTTGGGCATCCAGCATATTTGTAACTTGCATCGCAAGCACATAGAAGCCTTCGCCCTTTTCTTCTATCAATTGCGCCACTGTTGAATCATCATCAGTCGGTGCAACAAGTTCGATAAAGGTGCCATCAGGTAACGTAAAAAATACCTGGGCGACACCATGCTCAGTATGCTCAACGCGAGTATGAAGGGAGAGCATTCGCTCCCAGTTTATAATAGACGCTTTGATATCTCGTGTAAGGAAAACCAGATGATCAACACCTAGAAAAACTGAATCATAAGATTTTCCAACCATCATGTTTGCCTATATATTGAGAGTTTGTTTTTCACATCGTCAAGCAGTGACCAATCTCCTTGAACCACGGCATATCCATCTGCGAATGATGCTCCTGTCCGGCGGCCATATATATGCTGAACTCGTGAATCCTCATAGAAAGGCAGCATCAATGGAACTGCAGGACCGCTAATTAGTTTGTTGACTTCCGACGGCCACGACTCTAACCACTGAGAAAAGCGGATGAAAACCTCATCGGCACTAAATTCAAGAGCATTGCTTACATTCTCGAAATGAATCTCAAAAAGCACACTCAAATGATCTTGCTTTAGCAAATGGCGACAGATAAATTTGTCGAAAATTTGCTTAACATCATCACCCGGCAATCCCCGGCCGTCTTCTTCGGATAACAACAAGTGAGCTAATCGATGCAGCAATCGAAGTTCTGGTTCAGAAAACATTCACGTGGCCTCATCAAACAATGTTGCCTCATCCTATCTACGTTTGACTTGCCCCCCATATATATAATGCCAGAGCTTGAATGGTTGATGTAGGATTAACTCCACCACTCGTTATGAACAGACTGCCGTCTATAGCAAAAGCAAACAATTTTTTTGTACCCCGCCAACACCTATGGAACAGATATAGCACTGGTTTAAAGGGGCGTTTTTGTCCATCCTGGCTTGGGAGTTGAGATGAAACAGAAACCAGCAGAACACTCCCTTAAATGAGATGCTCATCTGCTCCGTTTGTTTGATGATAAACAACTCAAAACTCCAGACCTTTCGGCACACCACTGTTCTCAACCTTCTTTAGTTCCGCCATCACTTCACCCGCTCTCAACTTCTCTGCATCAGTTTTGGTCGGCATCGAAAAACCCATCTGAGTCGCATATTCACGTTTATCGCGGATAAATTGCGCGTAGTCATCATACCGACAGGTTTCTACAAGCTGCAGCAGGTCATCATCGGTAATGACATCGTGCATTTCCTGCCATTTCCCTTCAAGTGACAGCGCATGAAGTTTCAGCCCAAGCTCCTCCAGACCGTGCAGCCTGAGAACATGGTGATAGCTGCGGGTTGATCCATAGAATGACAATGGCCGGCGAAGATTCTGAATATTCTTATAGATCTGGTCATCATCCTCTCCAAGAATCAGATAGCCACTCAAGGACAAATCGATATCAGCCCAGGATCGTCCTGACCTCTCCAGGCCAATTTTGACGTTTGGCAGTAGCACCTCGCGCATGTACTTATCCGTCATTATGCCACCGTGAGGTAACACACCGTCAGCCACTTCACCTGCAACACGAGCCATTGCTGGTCCTACAACTGCCAAATATACTTTAGGCTGCTCACACTCAAGCGGACCGGGATTGAAATTCGGAGTCATCAACGTGTACCGATACTCCTTGCCAAGAAAGTCTGCGTCGGTACCATTCTGCCAGCTACTCCAGATTGCTTTCATCATGCGGATATATTCTTTCATTCTGGGTGCCGCCGGTGACCAGCTTCCGCCAAACCTGCGCTCGTTATGGCCTTTCACCTGGCTGCCCAGGCCGATTGAAAATCTACCACCGGTCATCTGTTGAATATCCCAGGCCTCCATGGCAAGTACCATCGGACTGCGCGGAAAGGCAATTGTTACCGACGTCAGCAGATTGATGTTCGAAGTCGCATAACCTGCGAGCGCCATGGTCAACATGGAGTCGTGACTAAGTTCGCCACAATTTACATAATCATATCCAAGGGCTTCCGCACGCGTTGCCTGATCAGCGGCAGCTCCTGGCCAACCGCCTATTCCTGTACCTAGTTGCATATCGAGCATTCCGTATTAAAAAAATAAGCTAACCACTCTACGCAGAAAGGGTCAACTCACCAATCTCACGCATGCCAGCAAGCTCACCTCCAGCGTTGGGGCTTAATCATTGTTGAATTTAAAGCTGGAAATACAGGTCGAACGAACACCCATCAACCTCTTTTCATGCAGGAAGATCCCGTTAAAGATTTAAGGGCAGATGGCGTGCTATTAAAGGCGGCGATCTAAGCACGTCTGCGTGGCTCAGGCACCTGTCGGCAAGCAAGGGCTTTTGAGTCGGGATTTGTCGTTGTGTTAACTTATAACAGTGTTTAAACATGTAACTACAGAAGATTTCACTCGGCTTGCTCGCAAGGTGCACAGGGGCTGGTACGACGATTCGAAAGTATTATAGGTAGCCTCTATAAGTAAAGTTAAGATAATCTGTCCTGAACACGGTGAGTTTGAAACCCCGCTAACGAATCATTGCACAGGGCGTGGTTACCGTTCGTGTTCAGGGAATAAACCACTGAAGTTGGATAAATTCATCGAGCGTGCCAACAAGATTCACAAAGGTCGTTATGGCGACTCCAGTGTAGAGGTCCACAAACATTGAAATTGAAATTGAGATTGAAATTAAGATTGAAATTAGTTGAGTGATTCCGATTCAGGATTGCAGCTACCCGGCCAGCGTCGGCTACAACGACCGCCGGACTTCACGGGCCGGCAACTCAACGATTTTAACCAGGTAGCGTTGCGGCACGGCCTACCGGGTTTGTTGCTTGGCTGCCTGCTGCTGATCACTTCGGCTGAAGTACTATC
>JABIZD010000076.1 GCA_018666555.1 Gammaproteobacteria bacterium | reverse complement strand
TGTGAGACGACAGGGTTGTTGCCTACCATCATACAGACGTCAGCACCTGTGAACGCATGAGTACCACCATCCCAGGTGCCGAACTGGGAAGCAGCGATACGCCGTGCGGGTTGATCTATGGTCACCGATGTGTAGTAGGAGGTTGAGCCGACGCTGGCATGCCAGGCTTTAGCCAGGTGTAACGCGGCTGAATTCTGATATCCATATGAGCCGACATAAGTGGCTACCGACCTAGGCCCATATTGCTCGATCAGGTGAGTTACCTTGGCTGCGATCTCGTCCATGGCATCGTTAATATCAATAACATGGAAATCCCCACCCGCCGAGCGCTTCAGCGTTTTGCTGACTCTTTTCGGTGTGCTGTACTGGGAAGGTAGTTGCCTGCCTTTAATGCAGGTGTATCCGCCATAAACAGGATCGTCTGTATCCCCTCGCACGGCAATGGGTCGGCCATCTTCAACATCTACTTCGATGGCACAGTAGGCGTGACAGAAGCGGCAGAATGTTTTGTGGGTCTCCTTGGTCATATTTTAGTCCCTCTGCGTGAGGTTATTCATTTTTTTTAAGCTTACAGTTAATGGTTAAACCCTGTTTGTGTAATGCGGAACTGGCTGAGGTCAACCCGCTCTCGCCACTTGAAAATAAGGTTAGTGACGCGGGTTACACAGTGTGCATTGGGTGTCAGCTAGGCTCATTTTGTTCGCTCCAAATCGGTTTAGTTACCATCTTAGTTTAAAAACAGTCATGAATGTTTGTTTAATGTATCAGTTCTTAAACTATTTGGGGAGCCATCTAACCAAATTAGTAGATTCAGTTTGGATGAGGAGACGGATAATGCAGCCAGACATTTTCAGTGATACCAGCTGGCTAGTGCAATACATTCAACTGATACGGTAACCAAGCTACCCTAGCTTGCTTTATATTTGCAGTAAATTCACAGGTGTTACATTATCCAGCGGCGTTACTCAGGCTGGATATCGATGATTTAGTGCCCCGGCCGGGATTTGATGAAATACTTGCATCGCCTTTGTTTGCGGATAGGGTTAAACCCAGAATTGAACTGGCGATAGCGGGTCTGAGAGACAACACTCATGTGTCAGGATGTTAAAAGTGACAGGGGTCAAAGGTGATAGAAATTGAAACAGATAAAAATCAGAAGCAACGGAAGTCACTGGAATCGATGAGATCAGGGGGTAGTTATTAAAAGGCCGGAACCCCGGGGCATCCGGGCGCTTGATTTTTCTCGGAGGAACAAGAGATGATTGATTGGTTGGTTGGTGCTCTTGAGCGGCAGCAGGAATATGCCGTTTGGTTTGTTTTTTTAGTGGCATTTGCCGAAGCTTGTCCTGGTCTGGGCTTGTTTGTTTCCGGTGCGGTATTGCTTTCTATTGCGTCGTTTTTGTACATGGGTCAAATCGAGTCTTTACCTGTCATTATGCTGACCGCATTTACTGGAGCATTTCTATCGGATCAACTGGGGTTTTTTACGGGCCGGTTGTTAGGTCCAAAGCTGAGGACCTCTAAGTTCATGCTTAAGAGACAGGCGATCTTAATAAAAGCAGATGCAGTGCTGTACCGCTATGGCGATTTTGCCGTCGTGATTGGTAGATTGTTAACGATGGTGAGAAGTATCATACCGTTATTGCTGGGTATGACTGAGATGCCGCTGAAACGCTACCTGCTGCTGGACTTCACAGCCTGTTTGATATGGAGTCTGGGGTTGGTTGGCTTGGTCCTTGGTCTGGATACCATAATTGAAATTCTAGCTATATGAAAACAGTGTAGACTGTTGGGCGAACATAGGCCAAAAATAGCCTGGACATAGGCCGAAATTAACTGGAGTTAGTATGGATAAGATTTCCCCCCTGGATCTCAGGCGCTTGCTTCAAGGAGATGCAGAACTGGCGCTGATTGACGTACGCGAACAGGGAACATTTTCGGAAGCCCATTTATTGTTTGCTGTCTGCATACCATTGAGCCGCCTGGAACTGCTGGTAGGGGATCTAATACCACGTAGTGATACTCTCATTGTAATTGTAGATGATTCTAGCCGGGACGAATTCGGTCAGCAGGCTGCTGTTCGCTTGGTGGAATTGGGTTATCGCAATGTTGTGCTGCTGGAAGGTGGTGTGGAGGCTTGGCAAGCTGCCAATCTGGAACTCTTCTCTGGGGTCAATGTTCCCAGCAAAGCTTTTGGTGAGTTCGTCGAGCATCAGTACAATACACCGCGTCTAGCTGCGGCCGAAGTAAAAGAAATGTTAGATACTGGGACCAACATGGTCATCGTTGATTCCAGACCATTTGACGAATATCACAACATGAATATCCCCACTGCGACTGATATGCCAGGCGCGGAGCTGGCTTATCGTATTCATGATGTCGCCCCGGACCCAGAGACCATGGTAGTCGTTAACTGTGCGGGACGCACGCGTTCGATCATTGGTGCGCAAAGCTTGATTAATGCTGGAATTCCTAACCGAGTTGCCGCCTTGAAGGACGGTACTATGGGCTGGCATCTAGCTGGATTCGAGTTGGAACATGGCTCGACCCGACAAGCTCAGATGCCCAGTGGTCCGGCTTTGGAAAAAGCGCTGGCTGCAGCGGAAAGAGTGTCGAAGCGTTTTGGCGTGTCTAAAGTCAATGCTGAGGAGGTCGAGAGCTGGCTCCAGGATCTGGACCGAACCACCTATCTTCTCGATGTTCGGTCTCCGGTCGAATACCTTCAAGGCCACTTGCCGGGTTTTGTTAACGCACCGGGCGGTCAGCTTGTCCAGGCGACGGATGAGTACGTCGCTGTCAAGAATTCCTACCTCGTGCTCGCTGACGACGTGGGCGTTCGAGCTACCATGACGGCCTCATGGCTTATTCAGATGGGTTGGCAACATGTATACGTGCTCGAAGGCGGAACTGATGCCGGCGAGCTCGAAACCGGAATCAGAGAGCCAACGCTGCTAGGCGATATGGGCGAAGCCACAGTCACGACAGACGCACTTGCTTCTACTCTAGATAAGGTGATTGTCATTGATCTTTCGTTGAGTACTGAGTATGAAAACCAGCATATTCCAGGCGCTTTATGGTGTGTTCGAGCGCGCCTGCATGAGGTTATTGATGGCTTGCCGGAAACCAGTGTCATTGTGCTTACCTCTACCGATGGACTGCTTGCCAAAGTTGCGTTGCCAGATGCCCAGGCCCTGGGTAAGGGGGATGTGCAGGCCTTGGTTGGCGGGACAAAGCAATGGGTGGCAGAGCATCGAATGACGGTTTCAGGCCTTGAGCATGTAAGAGGAGATACCGACGATGTCTGGTATAAACCTTATGAGCATAAAGGTGCCCAGGAGAAATTCATGCGTGATTACCTGACTTGGGAGGTTGCATTGGTTGAACAGATCGAACGGGACGCGACAGCGCAGTTTCGCCTTTTCTGATCGAGCTACAGGGTGCTTGGCTGTAGGGTAATTGCCATCTCCTGCAGCAGGCAGCATAATCTTTGCCGTAATACCTGGAGGGTTAAAATGGCCTACTCGTTAGAGGATTTTTGCGTTGACGCACGTGGAATTCTGCTTAAAAGTGATAATTCCAGTGGTAGGGAAATGATCAGGCAGAAACTCGAATTGCTGTTGTGCGATCCTGCTTTCTGTGCAGCTTATCTGGGTCCCGACAGTGCGCTGGGGATGCAACAGGTATTTCAGGATCCGAAGCTGCATTTTTGCGTATTGACCTACAACATGACCAAGCAGCGTACTTCGCCCCCCCACGATCACGGTAATTCGTGGGCAATCTATGGGCAAATCTCACACTATACTGATATGACCATCTGGTCGGCTGTTAGCGATGAACTAGAGAATACCCAGATCAAACCGGTTAGCACTTTTCGTTTACAACCAGGGCAGGCAGGGTTGTTCGATGTTCACGAGATTCATTCAATAGACTATCCGTCTGACGCTAAGTTTGTGCGCGTCACGGGCGTGGACATGGCAGCTGAGAGCCGGCGAGTATTCGATGTCGATACCGGTACGGTGCGGAAAATTGAGCAGGTTGGCACAGATAGTTCCCGATGAGTGAGTCGAGAATTATTTGTTAGAGGCGCGATTAACCCATTTGTGAGGTAAAAGTAGCCAGGTCGAAGTAATCGCGCCAGGCTTTAATTTTAGAATCTTCAATCTCAAAAGTACCCATGACTGGAAGCGATAAAAGCTTGCCATTGGCGAGGGTGAAATTGTCAATTCGTTCCGTGAGGACCAGATTGCCGTTGCTGGCTATGTTTACCATGATCCAGTCAACAGCCTTTGGTTGCATGCCGGTAATGAAGGCAGCGGCGGCTTCTTTGCCCTGGATTTTTTCCATGGGAATGTTGTGGTACACGACATCATCGTGCAGGGCATCAGTAACAGCCTGCCAATCCATACGGTTCCAGTTATTGATAAATTCAGTGACGATCTGTTCTGCTGACATGGGTTGCTCTCCTCAGGGAACTAAATGAAGCAGGGTTCATAGCCTCGGCTGTTTATCTGCGGTTTTGCCACCAATCTGCGATGTCAATCGGGTAGAGTTTCTGTGCCCTGCGCAGGGGCTCATCGGCATCTTCTGCTATTGGCTCGTCGACGGTTGGGTTAAGGGGATTAGCATTTGAAACTGGATCCAAATATTCAAGCTGGATAGATTTTATGACGGATCCAAAATCGTGCCCTTCGTGATAGTCTGAATTTTGATGCAGGTAGAAGGCCCATTTATCAGTAAATGATAACAGGCAGTAGTAAAAATTTTCCTGCTGGCCTTTGTAGTACTCGTAGCGTAGCACACCCTTTTCCTCGTTAAGGGTATGCTCAACCATATCTGCCATGATGTTTTCGAAGGTTTCTTCCTGACCGGTTTGTATTTCTATATGGGCCAATATAGTAGTCATCTCTGGGTTAGTTCTCCTTGATGTGTTAGCAATAACAGGTTTTGTCGCATTGAGTTGCTGTCAATTAGTGAGGAAGTCGTCCCATGTGCTGTCCACCGGACACATCGATCAGTTGACCGGTTATAAAAGGGGATTTCTCGTCATCAGCCAGCCATAGTGCAGTTTCGGCTATATCGTTGGGATGACCCATCCTGGCCAGGGGAATATGTGGGATAAATCGTTTTTCGGTTGCATCGTCCTGGAACATGGCATCAGTCATATCGGTCTGGATGAGGCCGGCGGCAATGGAATTGAAGCGGATATTTTGCGCGCCATATTCAACTGCAGCGACCCGGATGGCAAAATCAATGCCTGACCTGGCGGCGGCATAGACGGCAAGAGCCGGGCCGGGAAGGCGCGCGGTCAAGGACGATATGGTCATGACCGAACCACCCTTGTCCATATGTTCAGCTGCATAACGCATGAACAGCAGTGCACCGGTAAAACTGGTGTCGAGGGTAGGTTGGATCAGTTCTTTGGTTAGCATCGATATGGGTGCTGCGGCCAAGCCTCCGGCACTATTGATGGCGATGTCAACTCGACCGGTTTCAGTATGGGCCGTTTCGAACAGCGACTTTATCTGGGCCTCATCACTGATATCACAGGTAACAGCCAAACCTTTCAGCTCGGCTGCTAGGTTTTTGAGCGGTTCACTTCGTCGACCTGAAACGACAACCTTGCAGCCATTTTCGGCCAGCTTTCGAGCGATGGCGACACCGAAGTTATTGGTTCCCGAAGCCCCAATAATGACCGCTGTTTTGTTCTCGAGACTCATCGATGATCCTTTTTGTGTTTGTTTCTTCAATAAACGGGCTAAATCACCTATGCCCGGCTTATGTATTCATTCAGGAGGTGATGAAAGTGGCGGATTTTTGTTTCCTGATATCGAGAGAAGATGACTTCTTCATTTTGCGCCGCTTCCAGGCCAATTTGTACATTCGGTAGATTCATAGAATCCTGATTAAAGACTCTCGCCAACATGCCCAGTTCTTCCGCATCTGTCCAGTCCTGCTGTTCAGTCAACCAGTGGGTTTTTGCTGGCGCGGGACGCTCTCCTTTAAACGGGGCCAGGAAGTACACTTCCATGACACTTTTTCTGTGGTCATCTTGATAGGGTCGGAATCGATATTGGATGCGGTTAAACGGTGACCAGGGGTGGAAGTTGGGGAACACGGTGTAATAAATACTGTCCACTAACTCGGCATCTGATACTTCTCGGCCGGTTAGATCGTTCGCAGTCTGACGAGACCCAGCAGCTGAGGTACCTCGCGCGGTCATGCCCTCAGGGATCTCGACGATAGGAGGTGCGTCCATTCTTCGATCGGACATGGCATCGAACATGGCCTGTTCATCTGGGTTATAGCTAAGGTGTGGGCTGGGAGTACCGTTAGGTGTTACAGCTCTGGATATATTACCCCATACATCGTACTGCGAATTTTCATCTCCGATTCCGGGAAGCATCTGTGGATGCGTCATGATGACATGATAAGCTTCCATAAAAGCTTCTTGTACCACCTTCCAGTTTGTTGCCATGATTTTGGCTACATGTGCCTGGATGTAGCAATTCTCGGGTTGCCAGATTTTGAAATGGTCTGGTAGTACGCCAAGGAAATCTTGCAGTGGTTCGGCGTTCTCATCCATGTTGATGAAAACCCAGCCGCCCCAGGTGCCAACTTTTGCTGAGGGGAGGCCGAATTCCTCATCTACGATATCCGGAAAATCCCATCTCGATGGGATGTGCTTCAAGCTACCGTCTATGTTCCAGGTGAAACCATGAAAGGGGCAAGTGAATTGAAATACCCGCCCGTCCCTGTCTCGCAGACGTCTGCCTCGGTGCAAACACGAATTGTGATGTGCCTTGATACCCTCGGCCGTTCTAATGACAATGATTGAATACTTACCAATCTCGTAGATGATATGGTCTCCCTCTCGAGGGATTTCTTCTTCTCTACACGCCATCTGCCAGACCTTTGGCCAGAGTTTAGCCATTTCCAGGTCATGGAATTCTCTTGTGGTAAATTGAGAAACAGGTACCTTGGTGGTAGGCAGATCGATAGGACTCACCATTTTGAGTACATCGGGTGCTTGAACTCGATCACTGGCGATTAAATCCTGGTAACTGATGCCAGCAGAGTGCGCTGAAATATCGAGGCGTTCTTCAGAACCCATATTCAGATTCTCCTATTTGTTTTTCTTGATTAGCGCCTGGGCATGGCGGTTTGCCGACGGGTCGGTCTGTTTCCCACCCAGCCAACCCAGC
>JABIZD010000067.1 GCA_018666555.1 Gammaproteobacteria bacterium | reverse complement strand
TTCTTTATGGATTTGATTAGAGGAAATTTCTTTATAGAGTTTTGTGCGAGGAAATTTCTTTGGGGATTTGATTAGAGGAAATTTCTTTATAGAGTTTTGTGCGAGGAAATTTCTTTATAGGGTTGTCAGTCAAAATTCTGATGGGCTTCATTTCGTAAAATTGCTTTCAATGAAATTCCAAGCCGGTCCAGGTGATGACTTCGCAGAAAATAGTAAACAGCGCCCAGTAATACCAGGGACAGGTAAACCGTTGCAGGCTTTAGATTGTTCATGACACCCACGTACAAGAACACAATGGAGATGGAAATCTTGATGATAGCGACTACCCAGATGGTTGGCTTGGCCAGTTTGAAATTAGCGTTTTGGTAATGATCGGGTAAGGCAGTTGGCAATCGAATCAGGCCTACAGCCCAGACAATTCCATAAAACATCAAGCCGATGACTGTCGCTGATGCGTATTGCACAATCTCACCCTGTAATGAGATACCGAAAATAATAAGCGCGCTAACCAAGACTAGGGCTGGAATGGGTTCTTTGGTTCGGTCACTAATGGTAGCGAGCCAGGCCGGATAAATTCTGTGCCTGGCCAAGGCAAAAAAGCTTCTCGACATGACAATAAGGGACACGTTAGCTGAGGTTGCTGCGGCCATGAGTGCGCTGACTGTTATGAGGATGGCAAACCAGTCAGGTAGGAACAGTTTTGAAGCATAGCTCATCGGTGCTATAAGTGTGCCGAGTTGCTGCCACGGGATCAGGCCAGGCAATACTAACGTGATCAAGGTATAGATGGTTGCGACAAAGAAGAAAGTGATGGCCAGGGTTAGCGGAATATTTTTTGAGGGGTTCTTGATTTCTTCTGCGATGGCAGTCAGCGTGATGAATCCGGAATAGGAATAAAAGGCTGGAACTGCAGCGTCTAGGATCGAGCTGAAGCCATTGGGTACTAATGGTGTCAACAAAGAGGTATCGATAAAAAATAGGCCGCCAATCGCAAATACGAGAAGTGATAGGACAAAGATTGAAACCAAAATCATCTGCACACGGATACTGGTATGCAGACCTAACAGATTAATCACCAGTAGAACTAGGATCATCGATATGGCGATGATCAGTCGGTCTGCATCAGGTAGAAAAAAGGCCATGAAATCGGCAAAACCATAGGCCAAAATCGGTACGCCGACAATGAGACCGAGTGCTGCAGTCCATTCTTTTAGAAAGCCCAGGAACGGATGTAGGACCACGCTTGAAAACACGTAGCCAGCAGCGCTGACGGGTAAGATACTGCCTATCTGGGCAGCAATAAGGCAGTTTGCAATTGCTGGAATTCCCGCAATTAGATAGGCGATAAAGACGCCGGGTCCGGCTATGCCAGCGAGTTGACCAGGAAGAATAAATATTGAAGCGCCAATAATGTTGCCGAGTAGCAAGAAAACAGCGCCACTTAAACTGATCTTCCTCTCTAGCCTCGTATCGCTCATAGGAGTATGGTTTCCCTGCGTTGGTTTCTTTTGCAGCGCGTGGTTACATAGTTTTTAGAATAGATTTAAGGGTGTCGCAAAAGGGATCAATATCATTCTCATCCATAGCCGTGGAGACGGTGCCGTGCAGCCCTGCTGAAAGGAAGTAACCGGCATTGATAAAGTCAGCTTCAATACCTTCAATCTGTCGCAAAGCCCCACGTTTAAGATTTTTATTTCCTATCCGTGGGTCGATAATGTCGATTGCGAATACTGATGCCTGTCCTAGGACGTTTGCCTGAAGATTCATTTGCTCGAGCACGTCAGTGATGGCATTCCTGAATGCCTGACCAAGAGAGTTGATGCGAAGGAAGGCCTCAGGCGTCATCATTTCCATGGCTGCGTACCCAGCTGCCATGGTAACTGGATTAGCATTAAAGGTACCGCCATGGGGTAATCTGGCTTTTTCATCAGTGCTTTCGAAGACGGACATCACATCCCGGCTGCCAGCTACCGCACCGACTGGGAAACCCCCACCTATAATTTTACCCAGGCAGGTTACATCTGCCCTGGTGTTAAACTGATGCATGCAGCCCAGGTAATCAGCCCGAAACGCGATCACTTCATCAGAAATTAGCAACAAACCATGGGTGTCGCGCATTTCAGCCAGTAAATTAATAAAATCCTGGCTCGGTGCGATACGACCCAGACCCGACCCAAACGGATCAAATAATATACCTGCTAGTTCCGAACCATACTGGTTGAGGATTCTTCTGCTATTTTCAACATCATTGAAAGGGATGATGATTACGTCGTCTAAAACTCCCTGCGGGGTTCCGGCGCTATAGGCTTTACTGATAGGGTCGGCGATTTTCAGATCAGTGGGGTCTACCGCCAGGCTGGCTTCCGCAGCGGCATAGGAGCCGTGATATGCATTTTCGCACTTGGCGATTTTTGCTCTGCCAGTATATGCTCTGGCCACCTTAATGCCATTCATGACCGCTTCAGTACCTGAATTCATGAAGCGGATTTGTTCAAAGCCGTCAACCCTCTGGCACAGCAACTCCGCCAGTTTTATTTCGATTTCACTACCAAAAGAAAAAGCCGTAGCCATACTAATCTGCTCGGTAGCAGCGCTGACGATCGCCGGATGGCAATGGCCATGAATTAATGAGGTAAAGTTATTGTTGAAATCAATGAGCTTGCGTCCATCGACATCAACGATATTTTTACCATGGCCTGATTTTAAAAATATGGTATAGGGAGAAGACTGGATACTGGAGCGGCTACCGCCATTAGGTAAAACTTTCCTGCCGCGCACATTCAGATGATATGAGGTTGACCTATAGTCAGGGTAATTTTTTTGATTCATTTACGCTCCCGCTGGATTTGGTGATGTTTCCTCTTGATGGTTCTGTTGATTTTGTTAATCGCTTTTTGTTAATAGCTTTTAATTAATCGCCGTTCATAAATTGCTTGTCTTTTTATATGGGTAGTTAGATTTCGGTCAGTAGCTATTGCATACCGGTTACCAAATAATGTCTTTTACCCCGAGTCCCCCATCTTTGATTTTCAGTCGCTGGAGTTAGTGTGTTGTTGCCCCTTTTTAACCGCTACGGTTTAGTAATAAAAAATTAATTCCCGCTTCTTTATTGAATAAACCATAGACTGTTAGCAATGTTCAAGTAAATAGCAGCCCGGATGAGGTCTGAATTAACGCGCTTAATCGTTGTAATAGAGTCTGGCTGTCTTTTTGATATCACTACCAGGCCTAGTTAGGCAAAGATATGGGCCAGGAAATAAAATCATAGGGGTTGCTGATTGGCTTTCCGAGATTGCAAAGATTGACATGCATTTTCGTCCAGGCTGGTTCAAGTATGGCCGCTGTATTTAAGTCCTGACGGTTTTACCGATGAAAACCTGCTTCTCGTTCAATCCAATAACTGGAGAAGTTCACGCTTGATATTCAAGATTATATTTGGTTGTAATGGAGGTTGTTGGCGGGACCTTATTCAAAGCTTGTGCTGCAGGGTCACGAAAATAACGGAACTTAGAAGTCAGTATAGGCAACAAAACGAGGGAGGTATTGATGAATTTTGACCTAATGGTAGGCGGCAGTTCATGGAGGAAGATGGCTGACCTGGCTGTAAAAATAGAGTCAGCCGGTTTCAACGGTATGTTATTTACTGAAGGCGCGCAGGTTCCCTGGATGATGATTGCAGCAGCGGCGATGGCAGCACCAAAACTGGAATTCACCACCGGTATTGCAGTGGCTTTTCCGCGCAGCCCGATGATGTCAGCCCAGATTGCCTGGGAGCTGGCTCATAATACGGAAGGCCATTTTCGGCTTGGCCTGGGCTCCCAGGTGCAGGGTCATATTGAACGACGATATAGTGCGCAATGGGACCGGCCAGCACCGCAGATGCGGGATTACGTGCAGGCATTTAAAGCTTGTATTCGGGCATTCAGACGGGAAGAGAAACTTCATCACGAGGGGCCCTACTATAACCTCTCTTTACTGCCTGGGCAGTGGTCACCTGGTCGCCATGACTATGAGAATATTAAAATTGATATTTCCGCGGTGGGTCCCTATATGTGCCGGGTGGCGGGAGAATTGTGCGACGGTGTGCACGTGCATCCAATGCATTCCATGCATTATATTGAGAACAGATTGTTGCCAGAGTTGGCCGCGGGTGCAAAGAGGTCGGGCCGTGATCCGCAGGAAATTGACCTGATAGTCCCGGTGTTTGCAGTCCCGGGTGATACACCCGAGGAGCGCCAGGCGCTGATCAACCGGACAAAAATCCAGATTGCTTTTTATGGCTCGACCCGAAATTATGCCTTCCAGTTTGATGATCTTGGTTTCACGGGTACTACCGCTAAGCTCGGGCAGTTGATGAAAGCAGGTGATATGCAGGGCATGGCTGCTGCTATCAGCGATGACATGTTAGAACATTTTGCTTTGATTGGCCGTTGGGATGACATGGCTGATGCCATATTGGCTCGCTATGACGGCGTGGCTAGTCGGGTTGTGAGTTATCTCGCCATTGAGGATATCAAGCGGAATCCAGGAAACCTGGATAAATGGGGCGAGATTGCCAGGGCGGTAAACCCAGCCTAGCAAACACCGGATAGCACGGCCTGATGTTCAGCTAAAGCTAGCTCTTGTCTGAGTCGTCGGCCTGGTCTCTGGCATCAAAGACTTCTTTAGCGATATGCATACCCTCAACGCTGGTCGGGAAACCGCCATAAATAGCCAGATGCATGATAACTTCGCTTAATTCTTCCCTGCTGACACCATTACTTAAAGCGCGGTCCAGGTGCAGTCGGAGCTCGTTGGGTCGGTATAGCACGGTGAGAGCCGCGACCGTAATGAGACTTCGGTCGCGCTGAGATAATCCGTCTCGGGACCAGACACCGGCGGGTAGAACGGTATCTATGATGAGCTTGCCCCAATCATCGCGGATTTCATCAGGAGCGGGTAACGCATCGGTAATCCGTCTTGCCATTTTGAGTTTCTTTTCTTCGTCCATGATATCTCCTATCTTGGGTCGCGAATTGTCACAGTACCCTGCGCGACAGCGGCTGTTCGGCCTTCATTAGTTACATCAATACGTACCACCGCCTGGGTTCTAGAGAGGTTGATAATCTGAGCTGTGGCTGTAACCGTGCCCTCGGAAACAGGTGCTGTTAAATTGATTTTAAATTCGGTTGTTGCCGCCCATTGGCCTTTACCCATTGCCGGATAACAAACGCAACCGAGCATGTGGTCACAGAGTGCGGATAGCACACCGCCATGCATATTTCCTATATGGGTAAGCAGTTCCTTGCGTACGTCTAGCTGACCGCTCATAACGCCAGCGCTGGCATCAGTAATGCGGATGCCAAGGTAGTCCGGTAGTCCGCCAGTGCCCTGGCTGTTGATGAATCGGTCCGCGATCTTACTATTAAAAGGAATCTCTTTTGCCATGTGATGCTCGCTTTTTCTAGGTTGGTGGTATCAGGCAGGAATGAATCGACCCTTGTCCCGGGATTTCTCTGCCCAATGTCTGTATGGCCAGTGCAGCTTCAGCCAGGTCAAAATTGTGGGTATGCATTCTGGCGATAGGTGAGCTACCAGACTCGATCAGCCTGATGGCGCTGTCATAGCCGCTTGCGGTGACTCCCATAGCGCCCTGGATATTTATTTCCTTGAGGACGATATAGTCAGATATAAAATCATCAACCTTCTTCATACCCTTAACGCCTGCCAGGATCACCTTGCCTCCCGCACGAACCATGTGCAGTGCATCGCGAACCGGCTGGGTTGCATTGGCACTCACATCTACGACGATATCTGCACCACCATCGGTCAATTCCTTGACCCGTCGAACTGAATTTTCATTTTCAACATCAATGCAATGATCCGCGCCAAACTCAAGGGCCAGGTCCAGCTTGTCTCTATCGGCTTCCAGGCCAGTGACTATTATTTTTGCCGCACCGGCTTCTTTAGCCGCTATCACACTGGCCAGGCCTCGTTGGCCAGGCCCGAGGATGACAATAGTATCTCCGGGCCCGGTCTGTGGGAGTTCCACCGCCCATCGAAATCCGGCCCCAAGTGGATTAAACATGACAGCCGTCTCAGCAGGCAGGGTGGGGTCCATTTTGTGCAGCACACTGTTGGCATGAAGATACATATACTGGGAGTAGGCACCCCACAGGCCAGGTTCTTCTGAAAGCGGGATATAAGAATATATTCTTCTATCGTGACAGAGGTGGTATTGACCGCTCAGGCAGCAACTACAGAACCGGCAAGATAACATGGTTTCGACTGCAACCCGGTCGCCGACATCGACCTGCCAGCGTTTTGCGGCACGGTCTCCTATCTTGGCAATTCGACCCAGAGGTTCATGGCCAGGAATGAGTGGAAGGGCAACGTTGATGACGCCTTCATACTGTTCTACATCGCTACCGCAGATACCACAAGCCTCGAGCTCCAGGATGGCAGAGTCGTCATCAATATCAGGAATGGGAATATCTCGAGGCTCTATTTTTCGAGTGCCGGTCTGCACCATGGCAAAGGATGATTTTGGGATCATAGGCTGTACCCAAGTTAAGTAATCAATTTTAACTATCTCACTAATAATGGCTGGGTTACAAGCCGCTGTCACTTCTGCCGTTAGCTGCATTCATCTAAGCAGAGTTAACAGATGGCGGTTAGCATGCTTGTACCTAAGGACTCAGGTATTTAGAAAAATCACTTAAACAACTCTGGCCGATAGCGGGTTCAGGCTTTTTAGCGGCTGTAATCGACCGTATACCAGGTCTCAGGAGTGATGCTTATAACAACGCTGTCTCCTGTATCTGTTGAAGCATCGGCGTAGGCTTTGCCTCTTTTTGGCCCAAGGTACCGGATTGCCATATGTAGCAGCTGTCCCGGTTGCAATTGTTGCGTTGTAAACGGTCCTTCCACTGTTACGTATTGATAAGGGGCCTGCTCAGATTGGACACACAGGCTGATCCGCGAGGTGTTTTTAAGCAATCGGCCTTTGATGGAGGAATTGCTGGTAATCATCCAGGCCTCGCCACCGGCTTCATAGTCGTACCAGATCGGAACCGTCAAGGGACCTTTTTGCTTCCTGGCGATACTGATCACACCTACATGCAGGCCGCTCAAAAATGCTTGCCGCTGGCTATCTGTCATGGTTGTCATATACGCCGCTTCCTGAAATTGATGGCTGATTGAGTCATTGCATCACGTCTGGGAGAAAATTTCACGTTGTTAAATCCAGGGCGACAGTTGTTGTTAAAGCGACGCAGCCCTGTTCTTGGATATGCTTAAAATTCAATTATTAATAAGAGAGGTTCTATAGTGCTTCAGACCTGCCTACTTGCGAGAGGGTGACGGCTTTGCTAATGGGGAAGCACCTTTGGGACCGATATTGTCGTAACTATCGTGCCTGCGATGCAGGTCAAAACATTATTCTTTTCTGCGGAGTAGATGTTAGATTAGGGAATTGTCAGATCAAAAGGAGTCAACTATGAAGGTAGGGGTCGCGATGGCTTTCAGCCAACACACATCAGCAGATTTTATCAGAGCGGCAGTGCAACTCGTGGAAAGTAAAGGGGTGCATTCCATATGGATGCCTGAACACGTGATGTTCTTCCCCGATTATGCCTCGACCTATCCTTACTCAAGCTCAGGACGAATCCCTGGGGATCCGGAGGGCTTACTTGACCCGTTTACTGCGCTGACCTATATCGCCAGTTGTACCAAAACCATTCGACTGGGTACAGGCATCTGCCTGGTTCCTCAGCGCCAACCCGTTTACACCGCGAAGATGGTGGCAGATGTCGACTTTCTTTCAGGAGGACGAGTCGATTTTGGCGTCGGGATAGGTTGGCTCAAGGAAGAGTTTGACAACCTGGGAGCAGATTTTTCCAGACGCGGCAAGTTGTGCGAAGAGTATATAAACGCGATGAAAGAACTCTGGTCAGAGGGCGTGTCAACCTTCAGTGGGCCCACCGTTGAGATTACGGCGTGTCACTTCAATCCGAAACCAGTACAGAAACCACATCCACCGATTTATTTTGGCGGGGAAAGTAATGCTGCCCTCAAACGTGTAGCAGAGCAGGGCGATGGTTGGTACGGCTATGACATGGCTCCTGCAGATCTTGCCAGGCGACTGCAGGCCCTGGATGCTGCCCTGGACGGAGCTGGCAGGCGGAGAGAGGATATTACTTTGATAGTCGGCCCGAATCGTCATCCGGTCACTCCTGAAACCACGGTTGCCTATCGTGACCTGGGGGTGGATCAATTGGTAGTGCCCATTTTTGGATCTTCGATTGATAAGTTAGAAGTCAGGTTGGATGCGCTGCTGGAAACCACAGCCGTATAGTGAATTCGCTATAGCCCGGTTCAGTTGTCGATACCTTCGTTGAAATAGATGACACAGGATGGTTTGTGTGTCGGTCAGCCGGGTGGGGATCATTTCGCACGTTTCCGCTTGATGCAGGCGAGTAACTTAAATGGGTCTGGTGTTGGCGGAATTAATCAAAAAGGTGTTCGGACTGGGGCTGGATCGCCAGTACTGGTTGCTAGTAGAACTCAAATAGGAGCTCTGAATGCGCTTTACTTCCAAACATATTGATCACTATCGTCAACATGGCTATGTCGTTGTGGAGAACTTTCTGACTGCTGAAGAGCTTGCAAACGCTCATCAAGATATTGAGAACATCATTCCGGGTTGGCTGGAATATGCCGATAACCCCAACAAACCAATGCCTGGTCATATGCAGGACCCGCCTCGAACGAGAAGACAAAACAGGTTTCCGTTTGCTGGCGAGCAACTTAATGCCATCACCCTACACCCGGATCTAAGGGCTTTTGCTGCTATCAACGCCGGTCATAATAACCTGTTCTGCGAGCAGGCTGACCTGAGCTTTAAATATCAGGGCCACCGGGCAGACAGGGAACAGTTGATGCACGTGGACTATACCAATCATACGCTGGTTTATCCGACTGTAGATCAGCAATACTGGCAGACCGCCTATTTGATTTATTATACAGCTGTAGACGAAGGCCTTGCGCCGACTGCAGTCTGTTCCTGGCAACATTACAAAGATGAAATACTCTGGCCGACATCTTATAAGAAGCATCAACGAGCAGCCCTCTATGACAATGAGATTAAGGTTGTTGCCCCTGCTGGATCGGTACTGGCATACAGTATGCGGACCTTTCATCGTGGCACGGCATTCAAACGGTCAGGCGTTCGCATTGGTGAATTCGTGACTTATGCACCTAGTGATTGCCCGTGGTTAGGGATCGTAGGCTGGTCTGAGCAGGGCGACAATCAACCCTTCCAGGCATGGGTTGAAAAAGCCACCGTGGAAGAGCGAGGTTTGTTGGGCTTTCCAGCACCGGGTGATAGTTACTGGAATAGCGAAGCATTAGCAGGAGTCGCGGCGCGGTTTCCTGGGATGGATCTCAGCCCCTATAAGGCTACCTGAGATTGTTCCGAGAGTAGCTAAGATACTGGCCGGTAACGCTTGCCTATAGCCAGGACGGGATCGAGCAAGGATAGATCTCCTGACTCGACGGTATTGCCTCGCGGGAACGGCGGGCCAGCCGCAGCACCGATGCCTTCCAGTACAACGGGATTTTGGTAGTAGAGCGCATAGACCTGGTAGATTAACTCCTGGAATAGAGCCGGATTATCATGGCTCAGTGCAAGTGCGCCCTGGTGATGCTGTTCAGGCGTATCTGCCAGGAACTCCTCATCTAAATCATCCAGTATAGTCAGTAGTACCGGCAGGAAATCCACCGCGTTGGCCTTCAGATAGGCTATCAGGTCAAGCTCGCCCGCACTGGTCATGTGGCCGTCCTGACTGGCTGGAATTAGAGCATTGAGTAAATGGCGCAGTTTCGTACGCTGCTCATCGGTTAACGGAAAATCGGTGGCAATAATGGTGTCGTTCACGGTTGGCCTCCTCAATCGAATAAATTGGCAAGATTTTTTTTCATAGTGTCAGCAATATACAATGCCAGTGCTTGAATTGTGCTGGTAGGATTCAGGCCTCCGCCGGTGACAAAGATACTACCGTCTACAATAAACAGGTTTTTTACGTCGTGGCTTCGGCCCCAGGGATTGACCACCGAAGTGTCAGGATCTGTTCCCATTCGTGCTGTGCCGAGCAAGTGCCAGCCAGCCATCTGCACCAGATCTGTTGATGCAACCTCACTTGCGCCTGCAGCATAAAGAACCTCTTCGGCACGCTCTATTCCGTGCTTGAGCATCTTTCGGCTGTTTTCGCTTAAGGTGTAATTGATCTTAGCGGCCGGTATTCCGTCTGAATCGACCCGTTCCGGGTCCAGTGTTACAGTATTATGAAGCTCGGGTAAATCCTCACACAGAATGCCGATTGATGCGACATGGTCAAAGTGTTTCTGGAAGGCTTTATGATGATCTGCGCCCCATGGGATACGTCCGGTAGCATAACCATGTAAAGCGGTGGTAAATGGTCCTGTGCCACGAGTGATTTGCATGTTATAGCCGCGCACGAAGCCTCTTGAGAGATCAGTTTCGTAGAATTCCTTGCTGAGGATACAGCAGCCCTGCGGACCTTTATGA
This sequence comes from Gammaproteobacteria bacterium, assembly GCA_018666555.1. Classification (GTDB taxonomy): domain Bacteria; phylum Pseudomonadota; class Gammaproteobacteria; order Pseudomonadales; family Azotimanducaceae; genus UBA9926. The sequence goes on along the minus strand of JABIZD010000067.1, from coordinate 13,239 downwards.
CTGCCGAGATTTTCTTCAAACACGCCTTGAGAAGAAGCTACAGGATGAAACATGAGGTTCTTTCCTAACATGCCGCTGTTGTTAGCCAGGCCATCCGGGAATTGGCTGGATTTGGAATTCAGAAGTATGCGCGGTGTGCCGACCCCATTACAGGCCATAACGACGACTTCAGCCTTCTGATGACATTCCTGACCGTCTTCATCGTAATAGATAACACCATCTGCCAGCCCGTTCTTGCCAAGTGTGATTTCACGGACGCGACACCGGGTTCTTAATTCGACACCGGCTCTAATTGCCTCTGGCCAATAAGTGATATCAGTGCTGGATTTACCACCCTGGGAACAACCGGACATGCACGGCCCAAGGTTGAGGCATTTGTCTCTGCCTTGATAAGGCCTGGATATGATAGCGCTGTCGGAGGGCCACCAATGCCAGCCCAGTTTGTTATAGCCACTGGCCAGTCTTTCTCCTACCCGACCCATGGGGATGGGCGGTAAAGGCGGTTGTTTAGGCGGATACATGGGATCGCCTGCCAGCCCTGAAACACCCATCATGCGGTCGTTCTGGGTGAAATAAGGATCCAGCGTATCGTAGCTGATAGGCCAGTCATCGGCGACGCCATCAAGGCTCTTTACCTTGAAATCCGAAGGGTGCAAGCGAGGAAAATGAGCCGCATACAAGATAGTACCGCCACCCACACCATTGAAGTTAACCACGCTGATGGGTGATTCGCTATTGTTGATGGGATAGTCGGTGTCGCGTCCACGCTTGTTCGGATCGATATTAAACGGGCCGTGTTGTTGGATTTCCCAGTCAGCACCGTTAGTCGGGTATTCCGAAGGTTTTATCCAGTCGCCCTGTTCAAGGCAGACTATACGCATCCGGGTGTCAGCAAGGCTCCAGGCAATGGCTGCGCCGGATGCTCCGGCGCCGATGATGAGTACATCTACCGGATCATTTAAGTTTACCTCTGGCATAGCTGCTTTCCTTAGCTTGGCGAGATTTAATGTAGATAAGATAGCAAGTGTTGGCTGGGGGTAAAAGTGTCCTGTAAATGAAATGCCACGCAGATTCGCTGGAAATGGCGCGAGTGAGTAGAGTGATGCTGCGCTGAGGCAGTAATATCAGGCTTTTTCAGTTTGCCAGTGAGTGGGTATATGCTGCATCAGGTTTCCTGTGGGACCGGTCTGATGCCTATTCTGTCGTTAGGGCACAGGGGCTTCGGCAGCTGGATAAATAGGCCGGTGGTTTTCGGCTGGGCCGGTACCTTCCTGGTTTCCCGAACTTGAAGGATGTCAATGCGGTTTGCCTTGAGACTGGTCTGTTAATAGGATGGCTCGGTAACGTAATAGAATGAACGATAACGAGTTTTTTATGTGGAGTAACGAAAATGGCTATGAGCATCCCTGAATTCGACGCCATGGATGATGTTGAATCCATCAAGGCGGCCCTGGATAGAGCCGGCTGTGCGGTGATCAAAGGGGTTCAGGCCCCGGCTGAGGTTAATCGTGTAAAAGCAGAACTCGATGGATTCATGTCTGAGCTACGGGTTGTCAACGATGATTCTCCGGAGGAATTCTATCCGGCTAGAACCCGGCGCTTACCTGCCGTGCTGGCTCGATCATCAGGAAGTCATGCCATGGCCCTGAATGAGACCATTGATGCATTGTGCTGGCACCACCTAGGCGACAATTGTGAACGGTTTCATCTTCATGTTTCTGCAGCTCTTGAAATAGGTCCTGGAGCCAGGGAGCAGATTCTTCATAGAGAAGAAGATCCGTTTCAGTTTTTCAGTCTGCCCCGACCTAACCTGGTACTGGCGACAATGTGGGCGATGACTGATTTCACCAAACTAAATGGCGCCACGCTGCTGGTTCCAGGCAGCCATAGATGGCCAACTCAGCGCAAGGCCCATGCCGACGAAATAGTCAAGGCAGAAATGCCATCGGGTTCTGTCCTGATCTGGCTGGGTGGGACGCTGCACGCCGCAGGAGCGAATATTTCTGACCACTGGCGTTACGGGGTTATTCTGAGTTATTCCCTGGGCTGGCTTCGCCAGGAAGAAAACCAGTATCTGGACCTACCACCCAATTTGGCGGCGAGCATGTCTGACGACATAAAAGCCCTGGTTGGTTACCCAATGCATGGATCACTGGGGTTTTATGACCCAAGGGTGAGCGAGCCGAGTTTTTCTGGTTGAAAAAGTTGCAGGCCTATCAGGATCTTAAGTTATAATAGCGATTCACTCAGATGGTGATTGTCAGTTGGCGCGTATTATATTTGGAATTATGGTTGGGATTCTCGTTGCAGTTTTCTCTTACCAATGGATTACTGATTCAAGCCGGCGAGTTGAGCGCGGTATAGAAGAGTCTGTCGTTTTTGAAGTCAGAGCTCTGCTGGCCGAAACTCTTGCTCTGAAGGACCTGGAAATAGTCGACCCGGTTGACTCTAACCGTGAAGCGGGCAAATCATATGTTTATCGGACGGCAACTGGCTGGCAGGTTTCGGGTCATTACCGGCGCCAGGAAGAGGACCCATGGCAGCAGTTCCTTATGAATTTGGATGAGGATGTTACCCTTTTGAATCTGCTGGTTGACGACCCTGAAATAGTTGAGCAAGCCAGGGTCAACCCTGCGCTGGAAGTGATTCTGTAAATTTCCGTGCCATAAAGGCGAATCCCGGGACAATAAAACCCTTGGTTTGTTGAATGCAGACCCCTGTAAATTCTATCAATACACGCCGAGTTCAGTGCCCGGCTGGACCCGTTGGCTAGTAACATCCCAGGTTGCCGGTTCTGAGTCCAGGCTGCTGGGTATTTCCTGGAATTGATTGTTAGACTTTTGTCATGCTCGCTGTAATTCGGCTGCTGAGCAACTAGTCCGGCCCCAGTGAATACATATTAGAATCAGGTTTAGTACCCCTGCATGGCTGAAGCTCGGGAGAGTCCAGTCTAGCTGCCTGCAGCGACAGTTTTCTGCTATGCCATAATTCAAGAGATAAACCGGTGCCGTCAGCATCTGTCCTGCAGTGATGCTGAGAGCCAGGCCCGGAGCGCGCCGGTTTAAATTCAGTGAAAAAGCCATTTAATGGCCTCATTTTAGAGCGTGGCTGGACAACAGCGAGACAATTATTGCTAGACTGGTAGGGTAGCAAACCAGATAGGCAGGGGTAATGAAAAGTTTAGTGATCCCAGGTTGTTATTTCAAAGAAAGCCAGGCCATAGTGCAATGGGTGGCTGCATATGAGCATCAGGAATCGAGGTTTTAATGGCAGAAGACACATCTCAACTATCGGAGCAGGCGGGTAACAGTAATAGTAAACCCCCATCGAAGTTTGGTGGCCTTTACTCACACTGGGTGCTGTTTGTCCTTGTCCTGGTTTATATCTTCAATTTTATTGACCGTAATATCCTGTCGATTCTGGCCGAAGACATTAAAGCGGACCTAGGCGTCAGCGATGCAGAAATGGGTTTTCTTTATGGGACTGCTTTCGCTGTCTTTTATGCTGTGTTCGGTATACCGCTTGCCCGGTTTGCAGATGTCTGGGTTAGGCGATCACTGGTGTCCGTCGGGTTATTGTTCTGGTCAGCTATGACGGCACTATCTGGGTTGGCGCGATCCTTCCCGGTGTTAGCCATGTTCCGCATTGGGGTTGGCATTGGTGAGGCCAGTGCCTCGCCAGCGGCTTATTCAATGTTGTCTGATTATTACGCCCCCAGGCATCGTGCCACGGTAATCGGCATATACTCATCCGGGGTCTACATAGGCGGAGGCATCGGCCTGATGCTGGGCGGTTTAATCCTGGATAACTGGGCCCAGGCATTTCCGCAGCCAGGTAGTGCGCCATTTGGCCTTAAAGGTTGGCACGTCGCTTTTATGGCTGTTGGGGTGCCGGGAATGGTACTAGCTGGCCTGGTAAGGTTGCTACGCGAACCGATGCGAGGTGCCAGCGAAGGCCTGATTACGGCGGCCCATCCCGAACCTTTCAAAGTGCTTAAAACTGAGCTTGCTGCGGTTATACCCCCTTTCACGATCTGGAGTGTTTACCAGCATGGTGCTTCTGTTAAGAAAAACCTGTTGGCAGCGATGATGTTAGCTTTGGTGGCCTGGGGGCTAGCTTATGTGACCGGGAATATATTGCAGTGGGTTGCTCTGGCGATCGCCGTTTACGTGACTATAAGCTGGCTGCAGGGCCTTTCCCATAGAGACCCCGCGTCATTTGGCATGTTGTTTCATTCTAAAGCGCTGATTTTTACAACACTGGCTTTCCCCACCATGGCATTTGTTGCTTATGGAACCAGTTTCTGGACGGCACCCTTTTTAATGCGCGTTCATGAAGCCAGTGCTGCGGACATCGGCTGGTACGTCGGAATTGGTAATGCCATGGGAGGTTTGATTGGCGTGGTGCTGGGTGGTGTGCTCGGTGATCGCTTAAAACTGAAGATGGTGAATGGCCGCTTGCTGGTTGGCTTCATTACGATCCTAACCACAGCGCCCTTGATATTGTGGATGTTGTACACTGAGCATATCGAGACGGCCTACTGGCTGAATTTTGCCTACCATATTCCAGCGTCGATGTGGGTTTCGATTGCACCGGCCACGGCTAATGATTTAGTCATGCCGCGCATGCGGGCTACCGCCGGAGCCTGGTTCCTGCTGATGAATACTATTATTGGTCTGGCCCTGGGGCCTTATCTGATGGGACGGTTATCAGACTACTTTATTGCCCAGGGAGCTGATTCCGGCAGTGCGCTAACCGATGCCATAGCCAGTGCGCAGGTCATGTTCATATTAACGGCCGTTTTGCTGGTGCTCGCCATGCGTTATCTACCAGCAGATGAAGCTTCGAGATTGGAGCGAGCAGAAGCGCTCGGTGAAAAAGTTGAAAAGGCGGCGACCGAATAAGGCGGCACCGGGATTGATCAGGACGTCAGTCGAATACTGGTTTCACTGCAGAGCTCGGCGATACCCACTGCGGAAAGGGTGGCTGTTTACAACTCCCGAGTATTTAGGGCGGTCTAAATTCGCCTGGCTGTGCGCCTGTTTCCTATAGTGCTATCCGTACGCCATCAGGCAATTTTCTGTAACCAGGTTTCCAATTTTATCTGGTCAGCTACAAAGCTTCGAATACCCTGAGCAAGCTTTTCCGTAGCCATCGGATCATCATTTAATTCATAGCGAAACTGGGATTCACTGGCCTTGTCGTAGCCAATTTCTGTGCCAGTCATTGCCGGGTCAAGTTTACGCTGCAATACGCCATAATCGGCATCCAGTTCCTGTAACAACGCGGGACTAATGGTGAGCCGGTCACATCCTGCCAGTTCTGCTATCTCTGAGGTGTTTCTAAAGCTGGCACCCATGACCACGGTTTGGTAATTGCGCTGTTTGTAGTAATTGTAGATGTGCTTGACGGATTGCACACCCGGGTCATCTTCTGGCGCGAAATCCTGTAATCCACCGGATTGCTTGTACCAATCGAGAATCCGACCTACAAATGGGGAAATGAGAAAGGCACCTGCGTCCGCAGCTGCAGCAGCCTGACTGAAGTTAAACAGCAGGGTTAAGTTGCAGTTGATCTGCTGTTTTTCTAGCACCTCGGCGGCGCGAATCCCTTCCCAGGTAGAGGCCATTTTGATGAGCACTCGTGATCGAGAAATTCCCGAAGCTTCGTATAGATCAATAAGCTGCTGTGCCTTGGTGATGGAAGCCTGGCAGTCAAAGGACAGCCGGGCGTCAACTTCTGTTGATACTCTCCCGGGGATGACTTTTAGAATTTCCGTGCCAAATGCAACCGCCAGATTATCCATGCCAATGGCGAGTTGTTCCTGGCTGCTGCCGGTGCCGATTTTTGCCATTACCGCATCGACGATCGACCTGTATCCGGGCATTTGCGCTGCTTTTAGAAGCAGCGATGGATTAGTAGTAGCATCTTCAGGAGCATACTGGCTGATCGCTTCAAAGTCGCCGGTGTCAGCGACTACTGTCGTCATTTGTTTGAGTTGCGTCAGTTTACTTTTTTTATCCGGGGTCATTTCAATTGGTATCTTTTGCTTTTTTCAGGAGAAACTGATTGTATCCAAGAAGCACTATTATTGTCACTTTTACACACAGTAGAACGATTTTTCGGTATTCTCTACCTGGCAGAAAGGATAGGTTGCGAAGATAACAGGCGCTGCAGACCGGTGAATTACGCCTCCTGAAAATGGTGCGCGAAACAAAAACTGCCTTGATATGCTGTGGCAAAAACCTTGAGATGAATTACATGATTAGACTGTTGAGTCATCGAGTCAGGATAGGGCTATTGATGTTCTGCTGTGGTTTCTTGGGACCCTGCCAGGCATCAGCTTTGCTCGACAATGAAGTTCCCGTGCAGACCATTGAAACCCTCGCTGACGAATATGTTGAGGCCATGCTGGTCCGTTATCCATCCCTTGCAACAACCTACGATATAGGGACAGGGGACCATGATCGATTATTTGATAATTCGCTGGCTGCGCTTGCATTGTGGCAGCAAAAAGAAGATGCCTGGCTCAGCCAGTTGTTGGCGTTAGGTGCACCTGCAATGGTTGGCAGTCGTGATTGGGTGACCTATGGATTTCTTCGCGAGGAGCTCAGTTCCAGTAAGGCAACCCGGATCTGCCGTAAGGAACTTTGGGAAACCAGCACGGCTACAGGCTGGTATACAGAGGTCCCCTTCATTTTTGATATTCAGTCGGTAGTAACACAAGCAGAAAAGGTTGATGCGTTGGCGCGACTGGCTGCAGTGGATCAATACATTGATACTGAAATTGGCAATTTAAGGCTAGGACTGGAACTCGGTTACAGCGCTCCCCGACTCACCGTTGAAGCCGTTCCAGCTCAAGTCAGGTCGTTGCTTCAGGAGGATAACCCTTTCCTTAATATGGGCCGACGGGCGGCGGACGAGATGTTTGTGCAAGCGGTTTCGCAGATCTATAAAAATAAAATTGTACCGGCGTTGAATCGTTTTGCTGATTTTATTGAAAAGGAGTATTTGCCTGCGGCCAGGACTGAGATCGCGCTTAGCTATAATCCAGATGGGGCGACCTGTTATCCTGCCCTAATTCGGTCATTCGCGACAATTTCAGTTACGCCGGCAGAGGTGCATCGTTTAGGCCTCAAACAGGTGGCTGTTTTAAGAAATGAGATGACAGTAATCCTGGAAAAGCATTTTGGCGCTGAACCGCTTCGGGAATTTCTCAGGCGCATTAATCAGGCGCCTGAATTTACCTTTCGCAGCGAACAGGCAGTGCTGGATTACGCAGTCGCCTCGCTTGATGACGCTAGAAGTCGCATGTCGGAGGTATTTGACCTTTTGCCCAGGGCAGATGTCTTGATAAAACCCTATCCTGACTTTGCAGCCAGTGGCAGTGGTGAGTATCACCCTTCCTCAGAGGACGGGAAACGCCCAGGGATCTACTATATAGCGGTGCGTGAGCCCGAGCAGCGTACCCAGGCAACCCAGCAATCGACGCTCTACCATGAAACTTATCCTGGTCATCATCTACAGGGCGCAATCGCTCTGGAATTAGGCGACAAGGTTCACGATATCGCCAGATATCTTTGGAATTCGGGTTACGGTGAAGGCTGGGCGCTTTATGCCGAGCGACTGGCAGAAGAACTGAATTTGTACAGTCGACCCCTAGACAAGATGGGATTGCTATCAGATCAAAGTGCAAGGGCGGTCCGGCTGGTGATCGATTCCGGAATTCACACTAAAGGTTGGAGCAGGCAAAAAGCGCTTGAATATATGCTTAATAATTGTGGCTGGTCCAGAATGGATATCGAGAATGAGATAGATCGTTATATCTCATGGCCTGGGCAGGCTAACGCCTATATGCTGGGTATGTTGGAAATAAAGCGCCTGCGACACTTAGCAGAAGCGCAGCTAGGCGAACAATTCGACCTGCGGACTTTTCATCGGCGTATTCTTGAAAACGGTAGTATGACATTGCCAATGGTAGAACAAGTGGTATTGAACTGGGTTAAACAGGTCAGGCTTGAAGCTGACTGATCTTCGCAGGCTAACGCCGGTGAAGCGCCAGGGCTCGGGTAAGGCAGGGCAAAGCAGATGGTGTTCATGTCGGATGCACAGGTTAGGCCAACCTCAGATGCAAAAATTGAACTCCTTGGTTCGTTTGCAGAAATTGTTCCGGCTATGCATTGGCTGCGTGGATTGTCTTAAGGCTTGCTTCTAAATTGATGAAGGTCGCAGGCTGTTGTCAGCGCCCACGAGTAAAATTGATAATACTTTACCTCTGTTATTAATGGAATTTACTATCCTATGCCGCTGCTGGTAAATGAGTATACTGGCTAGGTAATCATATAAGTTGACGTAAATGGGGAAATGAAATGAGTGAAGCGTCGGAAGATCTGGTATTTGACCCAAATGCACTGCGTGAACGCTATCGTGTCGAGCGTGATAAACGGCTGCGCGATGATGGCAATGAGCAGTATGCTGAAATAACGGGAGAGTTCGCCCATTACCTTGAAGACCCTTACGTCGACGAGTTAATTGATCGCGAACCTGTCACTGACGAAGTCGATGTAGTCCTCGTAGGGGGGGGCTTTGGCGGTTTACAGGCTGCTGCAAGATTGCGCGCGGCGGGGATAAAGGACTTGCGTATTATCGAAAAAGGCGGCGATTTTGGTGGTACCTGGTATTGGAATCGCTATCCCGGCGCACAATGTGATATTGAAGCGTATTGTTATTTACCGCTTCTGGAGGAACTCGATTATGTTCCCAAGGAAAAATATGCCTATGCCAGGGAAATCCTTGATCACAGCGAGGCCATTGGTAGGCATTTTGATCTTTATGATAGTGCTTTGTTCCAGACAGAAGTGACTGAACTGCTTTGGGATCAGTCCGTGCAGCGCTGGATTGTTTCGACTAATCGCGGCGATAAGATCAAAGCACGGTTTGTGTCCATGGCCAATGGCCCCTTACATCGACCTAAATTGCCGGGTATAGAAGGTGTTCGGGATTTTAAGGGACATAGTTTTCATACCAGTCGCTGGGACTATGAATACACCGGGGGTGGACCAGCCGGTGATCTTGATAAACTGGGAGAAAAACGTGTTGCAATTATCGGTACAGGTGCAACCGCGATTCAGTGTGTTCCCTTTCTGGGAACTGCGGCAAAACACCTGTATGTGTTTCAACGCACACCCTCTACTGTTGATGTCCGAGGTAATTCGCCAACTGATCCAGAGTGGGCAAAGACGCTGGAAGCGGGGTGGCAGCGGCATCGCATGGAGAATTTTAATGCGTTGATCTCTGGAATTCCACAGGAAAAGGACCTGGTCGATGATGGTTGGACCGATCTGATTGGTAAAATGATTCATCAGTTCCGCAAAACCCAAGGGAATTCCAATATGACGCTCGAGCAGATGATCGAGATGGCTAATTTTGAAAAAATGGAAGAGATTCGTGCTCGAGTCGACGATTTCGTTGAGGACGAAGCCGTCGCCGAAAAACTCAAGCCCTATTATAAAATGTTCTGTAAGCGGCCCACTTTTAACGATCAGTACTTGCCGACCTTCAATCGCGACAACGTCACCCTGGTTGATACTGATGGACAGGGAGTTGAGCGAATTACTGAGACTGGCCTGGTTGTGGATGGCGTCGAATATGAGGTTGACTGCATTATCTACAGTACCGGATTTGAGGTAGGGACCAGCTACACTCGTCGGGCAGGCTATGACGTGATCGGTCGCGATGGCAAAAAGCTCAGCGACCACTGGCGTAATGGCACGCGTACTTTACATGGCATGGGTAGTCATGGTTTTCCCAATGTGTTTGTCATGAATACTTCACAGGGTGCATTCACGGCTAATTTCCCACATTTATTGGATGAATCTGCTGTGCATCAAGCACACATCATCGCCCATGCATTGGATAAAGGTTTTAACCAGGTTGAAGTCACCGAAGGAGCAGAGGATGAATGGGTTAAGACCATTTTAGGTTTTGCTGGAGGACCGTTGGGTGGCTTAGGGGGAGCTGATTGCACACCAGGTTATTACAATAATGAAGGCAAACCGAACCCAAATGCTATGCAATCTGCGCCCTATGGGGGCGGTTCTATCCGGTTTTTCGAGTTGATGAAGGAATGGCGGGAAGCCGGCAATTTTGAGGGTCTAGAGTTCAACTAAGGCTTCAGAGATGAGAACGGTCCTTTAGGTAGGAGCAGCGCTGCTTTGATTGGGTTTTGCTGTGATAGCGTCAATTGATGATCGCCTGCAGGCACCGGTGCGTGCTGTCCTGCTGAGGCTCAACCAGACCTGATTCTGGTTGTCGCGTTATAAGTGGTTATGCTCAGTGGTTTAGTGCTTGCTGTTGTCGTCGGTGAATCGAATGGTCTGTCGCCTTGAGCCCCAGTTGCCAGGGTTCTGTTCAAATACGCCCTTTAATGGCGTCGTGCACCCAGGGCAAACTGCACCTGGGGCCAGATTCCAACGGCCCATTTCATACCAGTCACGCTCTATCAACAACTCGTCGCAATGATGGCAGAAGGTGGAGTTGCCCCTGGCATCATGGACGTTACCCGTATAGGCATAGTGCATACCCGCTTGCTTGGCAATGGTGCGCGCTAACTGCAGGGTTTTCGCTGGTGTCGGTTGAATATCGCGCATTTTCCAGTCCGGATGAAATGCCGTGAAGTGATGTGGTACATCCGGGCCCAGATGGTCAACAACCCATTGGCACAGTGTCTCAAGTTCTTCCTGTGAGTCATTTAACCCGGGTATCAGTAAAGTAGTAATCTCCAGCCACACATCAGTCTCATGTTTAACATAAATCAGGGTATCGAGTACTTCCTGTAAATGTGCTCCACAGATTTTATAGTAGAAGTTTTCGGTAAAGCCCTTTAGATCAATGTTAGTTGCATCCATGGCTGCAAAAAAATCTGTTCGTGGTTCAGGACAGATATAGCCTGCAGTGACCGCCACGGATTGCACTCCTAATTCGTGACATGCGCTAGCTACATCAATCGCGTATTCATGAAATATCACTGGGTCATTATAAGTAAAGGCAATGCTGCGACATTCGAGGTTACTAGCCGCTCTGGCCAGTTTTTGCGGTGATGCAGCATCGGCAAGCGTGTCCATTTGCCGTGATTTGCTCATATCCCAGTTTTGACAGAACTTACAGGCAAGATTACAGCCAGCAGTTCCAAACGACAGAACCGGTGTGCCGGGTAGAAAATGTTTGAGTGGTTTCTTTTCTATTGGGTCAATGGCAAAACCGGAAGACCGGCCATAGGTGGTTAAAACTACCTTGTCGTTCTCCCTGGCTCTGACGAAACATAACCCTTGCTGGCCTTCCCGTAATTTGCAGGCGCGTGGGCAAAGGTCGCATTGTAGACGACCATCGTCTAAGGGATGCCAGTATTTCGTTGCGACTGAACGACTATTCATGTCCAGAGTATAACGCTATGTTGTCTTTAAAATTAAAATGATTCGGAGCAGAATGGTTAATTTCGGGACAGTGTAATGACATGGATGCTATCAGACAAACAGCGGTAGCCGGGCAGTTCTATCCGGGTGAGGCTCTGGAACTGGGGCAACTGGTTGATCAACTGTTGGCGGCAGAAAAAACAGCTGGCGACTGTCCAAAGGTGATTATAGCGCCCCACGCGGGCTATATTTATTCCGGTTCGACTGCGGCAAAGGCCTATGCCAGGGTAGCCAACGGCCGGAACCGTATTAGCCGGGTGGTGGTACTGGGGCCAGCGCATCGCATTGGCTTCCGTGGTATGGCGCTTTCAGATGCAGGGGTGTTTGCAACTCCGCTGGGTGAAATCAGCATCGATGAGGTCGCGACCGAACAGATCAGGGCATTACCCTCAGTGGTTAGGCTTGCCAGTGCTCATGCGCAAGAACATAGCCTGGAGGTGCAGTTACCATTTTTACAGCGATGCCTTGATCATTTTACGCTTGTTCCCATTGTCGTAGGTGAATGTTCGGCAGACGATGCCGCCAGGGTGATAGAGGCTCTATGGGGTGGGCCGGAAACCCTGATTGTGCTCAGCACTGATCTCAGTCATTTCTTGGATTATGAGCGGGCACAACAAAAAGATGCCAATACCTCTCGGCAAATTCTGGCCTGTTCAAATCAACTTTCAGCTGATCAGGCCTGTGGTGCAAATCCGCTAAATGGTTTGCTGCAGGTCCTAAGCAGCAAAAACCTGCCGATTAGCCAGTTACAAGTGGTCAACTCAGGCGACACCGCAGGCGATAAAAATCGAGTCGTTGGTTACGGTGCTTTTGTTGTAAATGAACCCAGTCAAGTCCTGCTCGGTATCGCCGAAAGACAGCAATTATTGTTTCTGGCGAGGAACGCAATCCTTGGCCAATTAACCCAGCCTGGTAATTTCGAAATCAAGCTGGATCAATATGATCCGAGTTTACGCCGGCATTTGGCCAGTTTTGTAACCCTTAAGATAAACGGTCGCCTTCGCGGCTGTATTGGTAGTCTAGCGGCTCATCGTGATCTGGTGATAGACGTCGCTCATAATGCCATAGCGGCTGCGTTGCAGGATCGGCGATTTAAGCCTCTAACGCTTGAGGAGTATCGTCAGATAGACCTGCACCTATCGGTGTTAAGTCCACCTTATGAGGTCGATGTTAAAAGCAGAGAGGAACTGGTAGCGCGACTGCGGCCGGGAATGGATGGCTTGATTCTTCAGCAGGAAGCTCTTCAGGCGACCTACCTTCCATCAGTTTGGGATCAGATCCCTGACCCAGAACAGTTTGTCGGTGAACTTAGGGTAAAGGCGGGTTTACCTCGAACTGGTTGGAGTGAACAGATGAAAGTCTCTTTTTATACCACCGAAGAGTTCAGCTGATATTTGTAGACTAAGAAGTCCACGACGAGAGATTCTGAAGTGAGGATTGGGTTAGGTTTTGCTCAGCGATCGTGCAGGCGGAGCTAATTTACCCTGCGGTACGCAAACGCAGCGTTATCCTGAAACCAAATTAGACAGCCCAGGCAGTTAGACGATGCAATAATAATCCCTATACCCATACCCATACCTATACCCATAGCCGCCTGTCCTGGATTAGTCTGCAAAATTAATCGCTGTTTGTAAGATTAATCGCTGTTTGTAAGATTAATCACTGTTTCTTTATGGCGCGCCATTTGTAAGATTAATCGCTGTTTGTAAGATTAATCACTGTTTTTAAGATTAATCGCTGTTTGTAAGATTAATCACTGTTTTTAAGA
>JABIZD010000123.1 GCA_018666555.1 Gammaproteobacteria bacterium | reverse complement strand
GACCACTGCCTTGCATTCAGCCCAGACTCGTGGTGACTGGGTTTTTCGGTTCGCTAGCGATTAGTCGTTAGCGAAGCCGAATATTGCCAGCAAGTGAATAAACAGGTTGTAGATACTCAGATAAAGGCTAACCGTCGCCCTGACATAGTTGGTTTCGCCGCCGTGAAGTATTCGGCTGGTATCAAACATGATCAAACCAGACATCAGGAAAACCACCATGGAGGAAATAGCCATGTGGAATCCGGAAATAGGGTAGCCCATAAGACTGGCGATCAGATTGAAAACGATGGCACCAATAACAACCCATAAACCAACCATGAGGAAGCCGCCCATAAAGGAAAAATCCTTTTTGGAAATCAGCGTGTAACCGGATAACGACAGGAAGATAGCACCTGTTGTTGATAGTGCCTGAAAGATATGGAATGTCCCTGATGCCGAACTCATGACATAGCTATTCAGCATTGGTCCCAGGGCAAAACCCATCAGGCCGGTAAAGGCAAATACCCAATAAAGTGCTTTTGCGCTGTTAGCGACTTTGTTAAGGAAAAACAGCATGCCAAAGCCGCCAAGCATACACATGAGTGCAACCATGTGAGGCGGATTAAGCAGCATCGATGTAACTGCCGCAAAAGCGCTCCAGATGAGAGTTATGGCCAGTAGAGTGTAAGTCTGGCGAAGAACTTTATGCCCTGAAATAGTGCTCGTTGAGCCCGTTTGTTGACCATACCGTACCGTTGAGCCCGTTTGTTTACCAAACTGTGCATCTGCCATAAGAGTACTCCTGAAAATTAAATCTTAAATGCTGAGTGACTAATTGTAATGCCTATTGAGACTAAATCAATAGCACAACCGGTCTGCCGGTTTGTTTTATATAGCAGAGTATGGCTTCAATGCACGGGATGATCCCATTAATCCTGAGGGGTGTCATTGAATTTGACCGACATGCCGGCGTCAGATTACTGCAAAGATCGCTGCTTTTTAAAGATACGATTACCGAAACCCATGCACTGAAACCCATGAACTGATAGGTAAATACTGAAATACAATACTGAAATGCTAGTACTGAAGCGTAACTACAAAGGTTTGCTATGGTACAAACGGCAAGGCTTACTGCAGGATTATCCTGACATAAAGCCAAGAGAAAGGTTTGGATATAGGCCTAAACAGCAGTAATCAAGGCAGCTGAACCGGTTAGGAAATAGCTTTACTGGCCGGTAATTTTTGGGAGGGTTGACTATTTTTGAATAGGTTTAAAGTCTATATGAATAGATTCATATTGTGGTTTAGAGGTAAGTCAGGATTATCGTAATCAAAGGAGATAATTTATGGGAAAGACTTTTGTATTCACGCTGATAATTGGGTTATTTAACTTGCTGCTGTTGCCATTACAGGTTGATGCGGCGAGTCAGAGGGCATTTGACAATGCCAATGCTAACGCAAGTTTTCTGCGTTGTGGTACAAAACATCCTTCTGCGGCTGAAGCCAGAAACTGGCATCAGAAATACGTTGAGCGCAAGGCGCTGCTGGGGGGTAAAAACCCTACTAATCCCGGCGGCGGTAACGGTAACGGAAATGGCGGCGGTGGTGAACGACCACCTCCGCCTCCTCCAACTTACCCTGGGCCCGGGCACTATTCCGGTTAATGTCTATTTCCATGTAATTACTGATTCGAACGGAAACGGTAATGTCGATGATGCCACGATAGCCGAGCAGATTTTCGTGATTAACGAGGCTTATGGAGGTAATGGCAGTTATACCACGCCCTACACCTTCAATCTGGTTAGCACGTCTCGAACAGCAAATAATAGCTGGTATACGGCGGGCCCTGATACTACAGCAGAAATACAGATGAAAACTGCTTTGCGCCAAGGCGGTGCTGGCGACCTTAACATTTATGTTAGCTCACCGGGCGGGGCTGCTGGGCTGGGCTACTTTCCCGAATTGGTACGCTGGCAATCCAGATGATGATGGCGTGGTTATTTTAAATGGGACCCTGCCTGGTGGCTCGGCAGGTAACTACAATGAGGGAGATACCCTGACTCATGAAGTGGGCCACTGGCTTGGTCTTTACCATACTTTCCAGGGGGGCTGTGATGAAACAGCCGGTGATTTTGTCGCGCACACCCCTGCTGAACAGAGCCCTGCTTATGGCTGCCCGATTGGTCGCAATAGCTGCCGGGCCAAGGGTCGCAAGAAAGTCGATACCGGAGATGACCCGATCCATAATTTTATGGATTACACCGACGATTCCTGTATGTTTGAATTCACCTCGGGCCAGGCGCAGCGGGCATTTGACCTCAGTAACACTTACCGCTTCCTGAGCGCGCCTTAAGCCTCGATGGCACCATGCGGTGCTAGGTTTTTAGGCCTGCTGATTGCCATTATGGTGGCTGGTATGGGTCAGCAGGCGCTAGCCACCCGAATTCAGCGGCCGCCGGACCTGGTTTGCGATGCGTCCCAGGTGGAACTCGTGGCTGGTGTTATTACTGGAGTTGAAACCCAGCCAGAATTACTCAACGTGTATCTGCAGAGTGATTGGGGTACCAATGAGATAGTTCAGTTATCCTTGCCTGAGGTGGCAGTCGCTGACCTGCTTAGTCAAAGAAGTCCTCTGCAGACAGCTGATCTACCCAACTGGTTAATTCAGCATGGCCCGGACCGGTTGATTCGAGTATGGACGTGTACAGCAACAGCTTTGCAGCTTTGGGAAGTGCCCGACACGAAAAATTAATATAAATCGAGCTATGGACTCAGCAGCGTCCAGGCCTGCGATACCTAGAGCAGGGCCTGTCCTAATAGTGTCAAGGTGCCAGCGTCTGCATCGAGTTCAGCGCTTGCACCTACCGGAATGATGCTCTGGTCATCGACGTGGCCAATCATCAGGCCGCGGATAACAGGGATGCTCAGGTCAGCACAGCGTTGTGCCATCACCGCTTCCATACTGAAGCTGGGCGCATCTGCTTCGTAGTCAGTGAATTTGCCAAAAACCAGGCCGCTGACCTGCTCAAAAACACCCGCCAGCCACAACTGCGTGAGCATTCTGTCGACGCTATAGGGTTTTTCGTCGACATCTTCAAGAAATAGTATTTTACCCCTGAAATCCGGCTGGTATGGCGTGCCCATTAGACTGGTTACCAGGCTCAGGTTACCACCTACCAGTGGGCCGCTGGCCCGGCCTCCGGCAAAGGTGGTTATGCGATTATGCCGTTCCGCTTGCCCAGGTGGATAGGCGATTTCAGGAGGAGCGGCAAGCGGTGTTGGATGTTCAGCCTCCATCATGATGCGCTTGAACTCTTGGTAGGTGTAGGTTGTAAATTGTTGTCCGGCAATGGGACCGTGAAAAGTGACCAGCCCAGTGAGCGTATTAATAGCCAGGTGCAAGGCGGTGATGTCACTATAGCCTAACAGGACTTTGGGGTTTGAGCTGATCGTGCCGTAGTCAAGCAGGGGCAGGATACGCGATGCGCCGTATCCGCCCCGGATGCAGAAGATACCGTGGATATCAGGGTTGGCAAACATCTGGTTTATATCTTCTGCTCTTTCAACATCGGAACCAGCAAGATAACCATGGCGCTTGAACAGGTGTTTACCTGGTATGGCGTTAAAACCGAGGGAACGCACCACAGCCAGGGCATATTCAACATCGCGATTCTCCCAGGCATTACTCGACGGGGCCACTACGCCAATGCTCATACCGGCCTGTAAGCGCCGGGGAATTATCGGTTTTATTCCAATGCTAGCGTTATCAAGGGTCTTTGGTTCTGCCATCGCTGATGATATCAGCCCGGTTCCAGTCGTCGCCAGGGCGAGACTCGATAGGAATTGTCTACGCTGCATGGAGACTCCTCAAATAAAAGTTAGATAACGGTGCTGCCTTCGTCCAGATCATGGTACAAGGCTCTGGTATCGATAAAAGCATAATGGTCCTGACGTTTGTACATTAATCTAAGCTGGCGGTATTTTCACCTGCCTAACCAGCTGTGTTGTGGATATTTGCCACGAGTGCTTTCCCAGGGAGCCCTTATCGATAAGATTGTTTTTCTCTGGGAACCTTACGATAGCATCGTTTTAAATGAGTTTTTTGAATAGGCTCTTTTTAATAAAGTTTTTCAATAGAGCTTGTCGATAAAACTTTTCAATAGAGTTTTTCAATAGAGTTTTTCGATCAATCTTTTCAATAGAGCTTGTCGATAAAACTTTTCAATAGAGTTTTTCAATAGAGTTTTTCGACCAAAATCTGCCTGCCGCAGGACGGCCCAGTGAGCTGGCCTGGTGGCGTTAATTGCCGTTGCTTAAATGGCTTTTAGCTGGACGGGCGAATTATTTCTTTCTGATTTAGAAACCGATAAGATGTCAGAGGCTAGTGGGTCCACTCAAGCGGGTTATTGTAGGGAGGTAGCATGTCTGACTGCGACACGATTAAACCAAAGTTGCCAGGATTGTTGCGGCAGGAATTAGCAGCTAATGACCTAAATGAGGTACAGACCCATATAGGCCGGTGTTCATCCTGCCGTGCTTATCTGCTCAGCCTGTCTTCCGCCAACGCTGACGATCCAGCAATCAGCGCACATTTGTTACCGCAATCCACATCGAATAGTAGAGGGTATGCGCTGATACTTGCGATCGCCTTGACGTTACTCATAGGCGCTTATATTGCGATGACCGGACACGGTCTGGTGACCTTTATTCAGGATTCCGATGAGCCTGTGTTTCTCAGGGTTGCAGCCATGATACTGGTGTTAACAGTCAGTGTTCTGTTTGTCTCGGTTGCTTATGAGCGTTATCTCAGTAGAAAAAACGATCCCTACCAGGAGGTTGAGCAATGATAGTAACGACTAGTGAAGAAATCAGCGGCAAGCCAGCGATCCGCACGCTTGGGCTGGTTCGGGGAAATACCGTTCGAGCGCGTCACGTAGGGCGCGATATTATGGCAGGACTGCGTACCCTGGTTGGTGGCGAAATCATCGAATACACCAAATTGATGGCTGAATCCAGGGAACAGGCGATGGACCGGATGCTTGATGAAGCAAGGTTGCTCGGTGCCAATGCGGTGATTGCTGTGCGCTTTACAACCAGTGTAGTGATGGGTGGCGCGGCTGAACTTCTGGCGACGGGTACGGCTATTATAATTGAAGAAGATTAGCGCCGGTTAGTCATAGGCAAGTGGAATCAGCTCTCTCAGTCGTTTTTATCCACTTGGTGCCACTCGAATAAGGCGTTCATCTTCCTAATCTAGCGTGCTGTCGCAAATTAACTCACCTTTAGCTTCGATTAGGTATAATGTGGCTGAACATTAACAAGTCGAAAGTATGGTGGATTTTTTAAAAATTTTATTATCGTTGTTGCTGCTCGTGGCTTTAACGGGATGTGACAATGATGCTGGTGATGATAATAAAGCCGGTTCAGATATGGATAGCCAGGCCTCTGAGCGAAGTAATAAAAGGGGACCCGGGCCGGGAAAAGCTGAAAAAGATGCGCTCAAGCGTAAGTTCAGTGCTCGTCCAGTGCCAGTGAGTACGGCTGCTGTGGAACGTGGCCGGTTGGACGCTTACTACACCAGCACTGCAACGCTGACGGCGGTGGAAGAAGCAGTGGTAGTGGCCCGTACCAATGGAATCGTAGAAGCGATTTATGTCGAAGAAGGTATTTTGGTTAGCAAAGGCCAGGCGCTGGCGCAATTGGACACACAGCGTCTCTCTCTTGAGGTGGGAAGAACCCAGACTAATCTGGACAGTCTGCAACGGGTATTTAACCGGGCAGAGCAATTATTTAAACGTAATATGATTTCCCCGGATGCCCATGACCAGGCCAGGTTTAATCTGGAACGAGAACAAGCCAGTCTCGCTTTACAATTACATGATCTGGAAGAAGCAACGATAAAAGCACCCATAGATGGGGTGATTACATTACGCCACATCAAGCTGGGAAATACCCTCACGCCGAATGCGCCTGCTTTTGAACTGAAGAGAGCTGATATTGTTGAGGCCGTTCTCAATGTGCCTGAAAAAGAGTTGTCCAAACTGAAACCTAACCAGCTTGCAAAGGTGCGTATCGACGCGTTAGAGCAGGCCGAATTTATCGGCTATATCGATCGCGTGTCGCCACAGATTGATGCTGATAGCGGTACTGTTCGAGTCACCGTGAAGCTTGAAAATGAACTGGACCTGCTCAAACCAGGCATGTTTGCCCGGGTCGAAGTGCTGTTTGATTCTCACGAAAATACGCTGCTGGTAGCCAGAGAGGCGATCATTATGCAGCGTGATGAGCAAAGGGTGTTCATGGTAAAAGAAGGCCTGGCCGTAGTTCAGTCGGTCACCACCGGTTACCTAATGGGTGACCTCATTGAAGTCGTTGATGGCTTGAGTGAGGGAGATCAGGTTGTCGTGCGAGGCCAGAGTAGTCTCCGTGAAGGCACAAGCGTTCGCGTTGTAGTGAATTAGGACTGCACCTTGTCCCTCGCCGGGTTTTCAATCAGTCGTCCAGTTACCATCTTCATGGCGACATTTGGTGCGATGATGTTTGGTGCTATTTCACTGGATCGCCTGGGTTTAAATCTTCTCCCGGAGCTGACCTACCCAACGCTGACTATTCGAACTGAATTCGAAGGCGCAGCGCCAGCGGAGATAGAAGAGCAGATAACCCGTCGGATTGAGCAACGAGTTGGTGTGGCCGGCGGCGTTCGTAAGATGCACTCCATATCTGCGGCAGGCAGATCAGATGTTGTCCTTGAGTTTCTCTGGGGAACCGATATGGATATGGCATCTATTGAGGTTAGGGAGAAACTGGACCTGGTCAGGCTGCCCATAGAAATTGAAAAACCGGTTATCTTGCGACTCAACCCTAATCTGGACCCTATCTATCGCCTAACCTTGACGGACACTTCCAACGTTGCTGACCCAACCAGGAAACTACAATCCCTGCGTCGGTTTGCAGATGAATCCCTGAAAAGAAAACTCGATGCAGTGCCAGGCGTGGCAGCTGCCATTGTGGCAGGCGGTTATGAAGATGAGGTCTCTATCTTTGTGGATCAGGAAAAGCTAGCGCAGCTCGACATTACCGTGCAGGCGCTTGGCCAGAGGCTGAGGGCAACTAACGTTAACTTATCAGGAGGAACGCTCAAGGATGGTGGCCAGGAATACCTGGTAAGGACGCTTAATCAGTTTGCAACGATTGAGGATATCCGTAATACCATTATTTTTCAGAGACAGGCCAGGATACTCAGACTCAGGGATGTCGCAGAGGTAGTCGAAGGTCAACGGGAACGCGACGTGGTGATGCGGGTCAATGGCAATGAGGCCATCGAGGTGTCCTTATATAAGGAAGGCGATGCCAATACCGTGGCGGTAGCTGGCTCGATTCGTAACTCATTAGAAGAATTGACTCAGAGTCTTGAACCGGGCATGCAATTGACCACGATCTATGACCAGTCTGCATTCATTGAAGCCGCCATCAGTGAAGTGAAATCAGCAGCCATCCAGGGTGCTTTCCTGGCCGTTTTGGTGCTGTATTTTTTCCTCAGGAAAATCAGGCCAACGTTAATCGTCGCGGCAACCATTCCAGCCTCTGTGCTGGTAACGTTCTCGTTGATGCGTAGTTATGATATTACCCTGAATGTCATGAGCCTTGGTGGTATAGCCCTGGCTGTCGGGATGTTGATGGATAATGCTATTGTCGTTCTGGAAAATATCGCTCGCCGGTCAGATCAGGGCCAGCCACCGGATCAAGCTGCTGAACAGGGTGCGGCGGAAGTCTCTGGCGCTGTCCTGGCTTCAACCCTGACAACCATTGCGGTATTTTTGCCGTTAGCCTTTGTAGATGGTATTGCCGGGCAACTATTTAAGGACCAGGCTTTAACGGTTACCTTTGCATTACTTGTTTCACTGGTGCTGGCACTCACCCTGATTCCCATGCTTTCCGCATTGGGTTCAGAGAAACCGGAACCACAGCCTCGAGAAAGCCAGCAAGCCGTTACCAAAACGAAGAACAAGCTCCAGCTGTTGTTGTCCTATCTGCTGTTTCCGCTGCTTAAGTCAGGTGCAGCGCTAGTGAAAGTTCTGGTTTTAGTCTCTGCGCTGATCATCAAGTGTCTGGGCGCAGTGCAACGGTTTGTTCTTGACCCATTACTAAAAATATTTGACATCGGTTATGACCTGCTGACGCGATTCTATGCGAAGTTACTGCGGATTGCGTTAAACCATAGGTTAATGACGGTTAGTTTTAGTCTATTGTTGTTGTTGGTGACGGTGCTGCTGTTACCTCGCCTATCAGTCGAATTGATTCCTGAGGTCTCACAGGGCGAATTCAGGGTTGACATAGTATTACCACCCGGTACCCGCTTGGAGGTGACCGACCAGCTTATGGCTGAGCTCCAAGACGGGTTAAATAACTCGCCGCGGGTCCAGCGTAGTTATGCTGTTTCAGGAACTGGCGGTCGGCTTGACGCCTCAGCGGTCAGTGGTGGCGAGAACATAGGCGAATTAAATATTGTCCTGTCTGATGCTGAGGACAGGACTGCAGAAACCGGCACCATGGACTATATTAGAGGCATACTAGAGGATATCCCTGCGCTGCAATACACCATGGAGCGGCCGCAATTATTTACCTTTTCTACACCACTTGAAATCGAAATCAATGGCACCAATCTGGCTGATATCAAATTGGTCGCAGATCGCCTGGTAGAAGATTTACAAGGCTCTGAGGGTTTTGTTGATATTGAATCGACCATGGTGGCAGGTTATCCGGAATTGCAGATTCGGTTCGATCAGGACCGCATTGCAGCTTTAGGGCTGACGGTCCCGGATATTGCAGATCGTATCGTAAAGAAAGTCAGGGGTGATGTGCCGACGGAGTTCAGTTGGGATGATCGAAAGGTAGATATTCGTTTGCGAGTGTCTGAGCAGGAACGAGATTCGAAAAGTGATATTGGGAACCTGGTGATTAACCCGGAATCGATCAGGCAGATTCGCCTGTCCAGCGTAGGAGAGTTAATTGAGACCTTAGGTCCGGCGGACATTCAACGCGTCGGTCAGCAACGAGTTGCGATTGTTAGCGCTATCAGCAAGGACTCAGACCTGGCGGTTGCGTCAGCAGAAGTTAAAGATATTCTGTCTGGTATCGCCCACCCACCAGGGGTAAAAAGTTACGTTGGCGGTCAGAGTGAAGAAATGACCGCCTCTTTCGATTCGTTACAGTTTGCTTTACTTCTGGCATTGATCCTGGTCTATCTGGTGATGGCATCACTGTTCGAGTCGTTGTTACACCCTTTTGTGATTATGTTTACTATTCCCCTGGCAGGTATAGGTGCTATTTTGTTTTTGCTGGCGACCGCTACTACCGTTTCAGTAGTGGTTTTCATCGGCTTTATTCTGTTAGTGGGTATTGTCGTGAACAATGCGATTGTGCTCATCGATCGGGTAAACGCGCTTCGAAGTGACGGTTTTAGTCGCGAACGGGCTCTCATAGAAGGAACAGCCCAAAGGATGCGACCCATCCTGATGACGACGCTGACTACCGTTCTGGGACTGTTACCCATGGCGCTGGGACTGGGCGAGGCGGCAGAGTTGCGAACTCCCATGGCGATTACCGTCATAGGTGGATTGTTGATGTCTACCCTGTTAACGCTGGTGGTTATTCCCGTCGTCTATGACCTGATGGATATAAGACAATGAATATTGCGCGATTTGCGGTTAACAGGCCAGTCACTATTGTTATGTTCTTCATTGGCCTGGCCTTAATCGGTATTTTTTCCAGTTCCAGATTGCAGCTGGAATTTTTTCCTGAGATGGAAATCCCTTTTGTTGGGATTGGCATCCCTTATATCAATGCTTCACCTGAAGAGGTTGAGGAGAATGTAACCAGACCCGTTGAAGAAGTCCTGTCTTTAATGAGTGGTGTAGAGGAGATGAGTACCTATACTAGGCCGGGTTTTCTATTTGTTCGGATAATACTGGACGTAACTCGGGATGTGGCAGGTAAGGGTATCGAGGCCAAAGAACTGATTGAAAATATCCGTCATCGGTTGCCGGAACAGGTTCGTTATATTCAGTTGCGCCAAACAGATCCGAATAGTTCGCCGGTACAGACCTTGATGATAACGGCACCGAAATTGGATCAGCAGAGTGCTTATGAATTGCTGGAAAAGGGCCTGAAAATGCATATAGAGCGTATTCCAGGTATCAATTCTGTGCAGTTGTTTGGTGTTCAGAAAGATTATGTCGGGGTAGTGATTGATGCAGCTCGAGTCGAAAGCTTCGGTCTTGATATTCTCGAAATCCAAAACAGGCTTCGCAGAGAAAATTTCTTTGTATCGGCAGGCAAAATTGAATCAGAGCCGAGGGAACTTCGTGTACGACCATTAGGTCAGTTTGAAACTCTGGAGGATATTCGGACACTTCCCTTTGGCGACAAGCAGGTAAGACTGGAAAGTTTTGCTGATGTCAGTTTCGTGCCCGAGGAATGGAGTGAAAGGCGAAGAGTTAATGGGCAGGCCTCCCTGGGCATTTCCATCTTTAAGAAGCCGGAAGCTAACCTGGTGGAGGTCTCCAGGCTGATTGATCGAGAAATTGCCAAAACGCAACAGAACCCAGATTATCAGGATATAGCGTTTACGCCATTGGATAGTCAGGCATCAACGGTGCTAAAGGCTTTGAATGATCTTCGTGATAGTGGCCTGCTTGGCGCTATGTTGTCGGTAGTAACCTTGATGTTATTCCTGCGACGAATTTCTGTATCCGTATTGATAGCAGCCACAGTGCCACTGTCGCTGTTTGCGACACTGGGTGTTATGTATTTTCTGGGGATGACGTTGAATATCCTCTCTCTGGTCGGATTGATGCTGGCGATAGGGCTCTTAGTTGATAATGCGGTAGTCTCCAGCGAAGCCATTGCCTATCGGGTCAGGCTCAAACAGCAGGACTCATTCAAGGCCGCTGAGGATGGTGTGAGAGATATAGCACTGGCAATCACTGCAGGTACCCTGACAACGATTATCGTGTTCGTGCCAAGCTTTATGACTGATATTCAGCAAGTTGCGGTCATCCAGCAGAATATTGCCATACCGCTGTGTGTGTCGCTGGTCGCTTCTCTGTTCATCGCTCAAACAACCGTGCCTGCTGTCATGGCGCGTTTACCGGTTGTAGCCGAACCTGATCATCCAGTAATTGATTTTCTCAGCAGGCAATATAGTCGGGTGATCCAGTTAGCGTTGCGGTACAAATTATTGACGCTGGTACTTTCTGCGCTCATTGCCTGGAGTAGCTTATGGGCCTATGAGCAGTTGGAAGTTAATATGAACCCAGATGAAGAATCGCCTCGTCTGGACCTGAATTACTCTATGAGGGGCTCAATGGACCTGGATGGCATTGAGGAATTTGTCGATAGAATCGAAGATTATCTCATTGAGAACAAAACTAAATTCCAGATAGCTGATGTATTCAGTAGTTATTCCGTAGATAAAGGGAATACCTATATATCACTAACTGAAGACAGTAATATTTCCCCTAAAGTCATTGAACGTATGATTGAAAAAGACCTTCCTCAGACTCCGGATCTCAGAGTCAAGTTTGGCGGGCGTCATCGCGGCTTTGGTGGTGGTGGTGAGGACAGTTTATCGGTTCGCCTGATTGGCAGCTCGACGGAAAGGTTGATCGACTCAGCAGATCAACTAGTTGCTACACTGGAGCAGTATCCAGGTTTGATTAATGTCAGAACGGATTCGGAATCCCGTCGTCAGGAAGTGCTGATCAAGGTTAAGCCCGAACAGGCTGGGCAATTAGGTTTGACTGCTGCGGACATTGCCAGGTCTGTGAGTGCGATGTTTGGTTCACAGCTTAATCGAGGATTTCAGGTTGATGACCGTGAATTCGATATTTGGATGGGTATGGGGCAATGGAGAGAAAAAGATCTAAACGATTTGCAGAATACACCCCTGTTTTTGAATACCGGGGAGACCGTCCCGTTAAAAACAGTGGCAGACCTGAAAATTCAGAATTCATTGCGGTTAATCAAGCGGGACGATCGTGAAACCAATGTTAACATTCAATTTGGACTGGATGAAATCACGCCCCCTGAGGCAGGTGCTTTAGTTGAAACGATTATGGAGCGGTTTAACTTACCAGCTGGCTATCGTTGGGAAATGGGTAAAGAATTCGGACGAGACGACGAAATGCTCCAGGAAATGGTAATAAACACTATTTTCGCTATTTTATTGATTTATATGTTGATAGCGGCCTTGTTTGAATCAGTTCTGTTTCCCATAGCGGTGGTTACCTCTATCTTCTTTTCAGCTGTCGGCGTGTTTTGGTTTTTATATGTCACTGGGACCACGTTTACATCGATGGCCTTAACTGGCATGTTGTTGTTAGCTGGAATAGTGGTCAATAATGGGATTGTTCTGCTTAATCGAATCATGCAGTTAAGGCGTTCTGGCATGGATCGGCTAGAGGCTATTTTAGAAAGTGGTAGGCATCGATTACGACCGATTCTAATGACCACCTGTACCACGGTTGCAGGGCTTTTACCGCTCGCCCTGGGTGATGTAAGAGTCGGCGGTATGGGGCCAAGTTATCTGCCTATGGCACGCACTATTATGGGAGGGCTTGTATTTTCTACCTTAATAACGTTGGTGCTGTTGCCGGTGATTTATGTTCTGCTCGATGACATGAAGTTAAATACCAAACGTGCGGTTAGGCTGTTTCTGAGCCGAATTCAAGCTGCACGCTGAACGCTCCTTATTTACTCTGAGCGCATGAACTTTCTTTTGATGCCTTAATAAAGGCTGTTGTGCTAGCTTAAAGGCGGAAAATCCAGGGAGAAAGTAATGACCGATCTACGCGTAGGAGTCTGTTACGATTTCCGTAATCCGCCTGATTCGAGGGTGCCAAACCCAAAGTTTTACCAGGAAATCGTCGAGCAGGTTAAATGGCTTGATACCATTGGCGCAGAGCTGGTCTGGTTTACAGAGCATCATTTCATCGAAGACGGTTATCTTCCCAGTTGGGTGCCGGTGGCAGGAGCCTTGTCATCGGTGACCTCTAATGTCTGTTTTGGTACAGATATTTGCTTGATGCCGTTTAATCATCCGGTACGCTTGGCTGAAGATCTGGCTGTGCTTGATAATTTGACTGAGGGAAGAGTGGAATTGGGCCTGGGAATGGGTTACGCACCGCATGAATTTGCTGGCTTCGGCATACCCGTCAGTCGCAGGGTCTCCCTTATGGATGAGGGAATAGAAGTACTGCAGCATTGCTTTACTGGAGAAAAGTTCAGCTATTCAGGTAAACGATACCAGTTTAAAGATGTTCAGATTAAACCAGGCTATGTCCAAGCCGGAGGTCCGCCGTTGTGGATTGCCGCTATGTCCGAAGCTGGCGCGTTTAGGGCTGCTCGATATCAAACTCATTTTTTGCCTCAGGGTTCGCGAAAGGCTTCTTTTGATCCCTGGGTGAATGCTGTAACCAGTGCCGGTAGAACAACCCAAGCGCATCGAGTTGGTATTATCCGCAGTATTCTGGTCAGCAATGATCCGGAAAGCGACTGGCAGCAGATTCGCGAAGCCGAACGCTACCGAATGGCCTTATATCGCCGTTTTTTTAAGGAAAGTGGTGAAGGTTTTGGTGATCCAGGTGAACAGGTTCCGCAAACCTGGATAGTGGGTGATGCAGAGCATTGTGTGACGCAATTATTGTCATTTATTGCTGAATTTGGTATTACCGATATTGTGTCGATGGCGATGCCACCTGGATTGAGAGCGAATCAAATGAACGACAGTCTTGCTGCACTATTCCAGCAGGTTGTTCCTGAGCTGAAACGCCAACTCAATCAAGCTTAGTCATGATGCCGCAGGGCATGCCTGTATTGGTCGATGAGAGTCTTAGTCAGGGTTGTTTGGGCTCATTTAGAGCGATCTGTAACTGGACAGGGGATAGTCAGGCTAGTACTCGAATAGTACTTAAAGCCCGGTGCTAAATAGGTCTGGGGCAACTTATTAACGCTGGCATAGCCAGGCCCGGCACTGCTATGGTGTCAATATGAACGAATTACGGGTCACGATAATGGTAAGGAATGTGCTTTGCTCGGACTGAGTTGGCCGATCAATGGAATGACGGTTTGGATGCTGAATAGCCTGCGTGGTTGCTTAGTAACCGGCTCAGTGCTGGATTTGCCTTGGCGCGCTGAGTCCAATTATTTTGACCGCAGCGCCGATAGTGTTATCAGCACCAGAAAACGAGTTTGGGCGGGGTCTCTTCAAAGAGTTAGGCACATTTCGTTGTGATAAGCCTGCTGGCAGTTTCAAATTACCGATCCCTGAAGGAAACCCGCCTTCCGCTTGGCCGGCTTAACCTGGTTACGGGTGCCAACGGTAGTGGTAAGTCGAATCTCTATAAGGCCTTGCGATTGTTGTCGGATACTGCTCTAGGAACTGCCACCAGCAGTATTGCCGCTGAAGGTGGTCTTGATTCAGTACTGTGGGCGGGTCCAGAAACAATCAGTCGCGCCATGAAAAAGGGCCAACTGCCAGTGCAAGGAGGGCCAAGGCAGAAGCCGGTTGAGTTAAAACTCGGTTTTGTCGGTGATGATTTCAGCTATGCAATCGATTTTGGTATGCCTGAACCGGTGCCCGGGACCATGTTTTTTAAGGACCCGGTGATCAAGCGGGAGGCCATCTGGTATGGCGGCCAATATCATCCAAGTCGGTTAATGGTCGATCGCCGCGGGCCTGTAATTAAAGCCAGGAACCAGTCTGGTGCATGGCAGGTAATTGATCATCATCTGCACAGTTTCGATAGTATGTTAATGCGGCTGGCGGATCCTCATTTAGCACCCGAGGCATTGTTTTTGAGGGAATCTATTCGGTCATGGCGGTTTTATGATCATTTCCGTACGGATCGGTTTTCTCCTGTTCGGGAGCCTCATGTAGCGACCCGGACACCGGTGTTGAGTCATGATGGCAGTGATTTAGCTGCGGCCTGGCAGACCATTAAAGAGATAGGTGATGCAGCTGCACTTGCTGATGCCCTGGATGATGCTTTTCCTGGGGCCTCAGTCACTATAGAAGAATCCAGGGGCCGATTTGCTTTGTTATTTCACCAGCCTGGTTTGCTCCGTCCCCTTAGCCAGACAGAATTATCAGATGGAACTCTCAGGTATCTGTTGTGGATTGCAGCCTTGTTGACTCCCAGGCCGCCTGAACTGATGGTTCTGAATGAGCCCGAGACCAGTCTTCACCCTGATTTGCTGGCGCCCTTGGCGCGATTAATGGCGAAATGCGCCGAGTCGACTCAACTGTGGGTGACCTCGCATGCGGCTGGCCTGATAAGACCCCTGCAGGACGAGCCGAATTGCCAGCATATTATCTTGACCAAAGAATTGAGTGAGACGCAATTGCAGGGCCTTCGGGTGCTGGATCTGCCTCCGTGGAAATGGCCCGGGCGTTAGCATAAGGTGGGTTTAACCGGTTTGATGACATTTTCTGTTGGTCATCATTATCTGTAGGTTATTTTCAGTGGAGTATTAGTTGTGGATTATTGTCTGTAGATCATTATCAGTGGATCATGGTGTGTAGATCATGGTGTGTAGATCATGGTGTGTAGATCATGGTGTGTAGATCATGGTGTGTAGATCATGGTGTGTAGATCATGGTGTGTAGATCATGGTGTGTAGATCATGGTGTG
>JABIZD010000121.1 GCA_018666555.1 Gammaproteobacteria bacterium | reverse complement strand
TCACTGGCAGGCAATAGTAGAAAAGTGTTTGGGAATACCAGCAGAGAGTAAACGTGTTTTTTATCAGAAACATATGACTTTGCACCTGCTCGAGGAGATAAACAGAGCATGGCTACCAGAACTGAACAATTGTTTTTTGATCCGAGAACCCGAGGCTGTTATCAGTTCCTATTCGGCTGTCAGGGCCAATGTCAGGGTTGCTGATATTGGCTTTGTGCAGCAGGTTGAGTTGTATGACGCTGTAACCGATATGACTGGAGAAGCACCCCTGGTCATAGATAGTACAGAATTCCTAAAGCGCCCTGAGGCACACCTGCGGGCCTGGTGTGTCAGGCTGGGGATCCCATTTGAAGCTACCATGTTGTCGTGGCCGGCTGGCGCTCGAGATACCGATGGCGTTTGGGCTCGGCACTGGTATAGCGCCGTAAACCAGTCCACAGGGTTTTCTCCACCGACCGCTACCGATTATGATCTGGATGCTCAAGGACGGGCATTAGTAGACATGGTCCAACCGCATTATGACTATTTGTTTGAGCGCCGATTAGTACCATAGCCGTTGAGTTAATGACCAGCCTGTCCTAGCTTGATACAGGTCATACTTCTTATCAGGGTATCCAATCCAATCCAATCCAACACGACGACGGAGTGACCTGTCTGTTTGAATCGATTCGTTGCACTGCCTGAGTTCGAGGCGGAACGGTGATTGCTGAAGATTTGGGACAACCCAAAAAATCCGCTATATTGATGACTGATACATGCTAACTAAATTTTTATTGAATTCAGGAGATCCAGTATGAATAGCGAAGCGATTTTGAGTGGTGTGATAGGGGGAGTATGCGGGCTATTAGTGACCGGGGCTTTATTTGGCTGGATGGGCTTAGAGCCGCACTTGATTAATTTGTATATTGTTATGGGCCTGAGCGGATTCTTTGGTTCTTTTTTTGCAAGGGTTTTTGCTTCCAAATAGAGCTGAGGTTAACGTAGCAACGCCTGTTAGTGGTTTGTAAATCAGCGTTTGGGTCATAATCAGTTGTTGGTAATGGCTGTTTTTATTGAATCGATCCGCACTGCAGAGCGTTGACTCAGCGGTTGTCCCGGAGTTCACCTGGTGGGTCGATTTAGACGCCGTTATAGTTTCCAGTCACGGTAGCAGTGTTTTTTTGTCCTGTTCCGCTTAGTCATCGCTTAGGCTTTCGCAGCTAGACCGGGTCGCTTAATTTCCACTTTTTTGATATTACTGAGAGCAGACGTTAAGGCGGCTGAAGAAAATATAAGCTTGAGCCTGTTTTTGGTTTGGAGCCTCTTGGACGGGTGGTGAAGTAATGATTGACCTTCACAATGGTCCCGCTTTACAGTCTGGTCGAAACTTTTAAGTGGGATTCTTGGATTGCCCCTGGCTACCGACCCACAAAGGGCCTGACAAAGGTTGTAGTATTAGCGTGATTATTGCTCTGCAGCCGTTTAGGAACATGGCGTGCCCAATCAGGCTCCTTTACCCTGGTCCTGGCATGAATCACTCATGGAAGGTGAGGAGAATGGTAATGAAACTGAGCTGGTCTCATGCAGTGATGTATGTTCGTGACTATGAAAAGATGATCGATTTTTATAGCCAGGTACTGGAGTTTGCAGTGACGGATCAAGGGCCAATTAACCCGTCACCAGGCGCACCCCAGATCGTGTTTCTCAGTCAGGAACCTGAGGAACATCATCAGTTGGCCATGATCGCTAATCGTCAGGATGACTCGGCCTCTAATTCGATAAACCACTTTGCTTTTCGCGTTGCAGAGTATGAAAGTGTCACTCGCCTGGCTGTAAAACTCAGAGGCATTGAAGGGATCAAGGTTGCTCCACTCTGCCATGGCAATACCCTGTCGATTTACTTCAATGATCCTGAGGGTAATGGTATTGAAGTGTTCTGGGATACACCCTGGCACGTGCCGCAACCCCAGGGTAAACGCTGGGATACGTCATTATCAGAACAAGATGCCTTGGACTGGGTTGAATCTGCCTATGCTGATGAAAAAGGCTTTGTGCCACGTGAAGATTACTACGCGCCTCGCCGTCAGGAGACCAGAGAATGACAGCTAGCCCTCCAGACTGCGAAACTATACTGGCTCGAGTCGCAGAAATTTATCCGCTGCTTGACAAAACAGCGGCCGAATCGGAAAAGGCCCGTGCACTCTGTCCTGAAGCGGTTGAGGCGTTGCATCAAAAGGGTCTGTTTCGACTCTGGGTACCAACAGAATGTGGTGGCTATAACCTGGGCCTGGTGTCTCAGATTCGGGTTATGGTTGCCGTGGCTAGAGCTGATATGTCAGCGTGCTGGACCATCATGATCGGTAATTCAACTATTTCAATGATGGCTTCAGGTTTGCCGGATGAGGGTCTCGCGGAAATATTCTCGGAGAAACAGTTACCCGTGGCGGCTGCCTCTTTAAAGGCCTCAGGAGAAGCTCGAAGCGTAGAAGATGGTTATGTCGTAAACGGTCATTGGCGATTTGGTAGTGGAATCTGTCATGCTGGTTTTATCGTCGCTAACTGTCAGGTCGTTGGTTCTGAGAAGAGTTTAGGCCTTGCCATACCGATTGCAGAAGTAGAGGTTCATGATGACTGGAACGTCGCTGGGTTATCTGGGTCTGGTAGTAACAGTTATTCAGTATCGGATGTTTTTGTGCCACTGCACCGAGTGTTGTCTGATAAGCCGCTTCGAGGTGACGTGGTCGATACCGTATCCAGGCTACCGATAGAGCATGCATCGGTGTCTCTTGGTGGAGCCCTGCGTGCGCTGGATGAGGTGAGCTTGCAGGCGGTTTCCAAATATCGGTTGTGGGATTCATTCTCAGTCGCCAGTAAACAAAGCTTTCAGATCGAGTTGGGCAGGCTTCAGGCTGAATGGGAAAGTCTTTATGCGGGTGTGCAGCACAGTGCTAATGAAATGATGAATAGCCAACCCAGTGAGTATCGGAACGCGGCGAAAAAGCTTCGAGCGGTCTGCGCTCATGCGGTCGAGCGGTCACTCGCCATCGGTGGTCAGGCACTTCGTCATGCGGGTGCAGCTGCGGTAGCGAATGATAATGTGCTGCAACGTATTTTCCGTGATTTGACCGTCTCGGCACAGCACGCCATGGTAGCTGATCAAGCTTATGAAGATTGGGGTAAAGCACAACTACAAATTAACCACCAGATACTACACCCAGAGGACTCAGTTAAAGGGACTGCATCGTGAAAATTGCCTATGTTGATGATCACAGGCTCTCAGCAATAACTGAGAAAGGCGTAATAGACCTCTCACC
>JABIZD010000145.1 GCA_018666555.1 Gammaproteobacteria bacterium | reverse complement strand
GCAGGGAGCTTCGAAATAATGCCTCGCGGCGGGTAAGGGACACAGTCATGAGAGGAACATTTCCTTATTGCTTTGGTATGCATGCTCATATTGAGGCTTTATGCTTAAATGTGTCAACAGGGATTCGTAATTCTTTTATCGGTGCAGTTGAACGAGACAGGATTAAATGCTTGGCTTGATGAATTCACAAACGAACATCAAAAGTGTTACAAGAAGGAATTGTAGCCAACAGAGGATTTGCCTGTATGACAAGCTCAGATTTAATAGTTGAACAGAAAGATGATGTTACCGTCATTACGATTAATCGGCCTGCTTTAAAAAATGCCATTGATGGGCCGACTGCAGAGCTATTGGCCGATGCGTTTCGGAGCTTTGACGCGGACGGCACGCAAAAAGTGGCGGTGTTGACCGGTGCAGAAGGTACTTTTTGTGCGGGTGCTGACCTTAAGGCTGTGTCGCAGGGTAAAGGCAATAGAGTTGGTCGGGAAGGTGATGGTCCGATTGGTCCAACTCGAATGCTGCTTTCGAAACCGGTCATTGCCGCAGTTGAGGGCTTTGCCGTAGCCGGTGGCCTGGAGCTTGCAGCCTGGTGTGACTTACGGGTAGCAGCCAGGGATGCAGTCTTTGGCGTTTTTTGTCGACGCTGGGGCGTTCCTTTAGTAGATGGTGGCACCATACGACTGAGCCGATTGTTAGGGCATAGCCATGCCTTGGATTTAATTCTTACCGGTAGGCCAGTCAGTGGCGAAGAGGCGCAATTCATGGGCTTAGCGAACCGTCTGTGTGCCCCATCGGAGGCACTTGAAGTGGCCTTAACATTGGCGGCACAGTTGTCAGAGTTTCCGCAATTGTGCCTGCGTAATGATAGGTTATCTTCCTACCAGCAATGGGGGATGTCGATTAATGACGCCCTTGCTAATGAGACTTTGCTCGGCAGAGAAGTAATAAAATCGGGTGAAACGCTGGCTGGCGCAACCAGGTTCGCAGAAGGAAAGGGCAGGCACGGGGATTTCTCGGAGATTTGATCGACGCTATGGCTGTGCTGTCTGACCCAATTCTACCTCGTTTCTAGAATCAGAAAACGTCGGATTCAGGTTGCTTGGCATCAAGCTATTGTATCGCCGAGATAGTGATTCTGTTTTGCGGTTTTTGTGATCCGCTCTATGGCAGAGTTATTTGTAGACTGGGGTCTATGGCCAGTTAAAACCGGTTATGGGGTCGGAATGATCAGCCGTTTTAAAGGGTTTAGGTAAATCGTTTAGTTATCACGGATCCTGATGAAATTTATTCAGGAATTAATCTGTTCTTTTTATAAAGTCCGTAGATACTGATTAATAGCCAGAATATCTCTACCAGAAAAGCAGATAGATTAAATTCACCCAGTAACGATACTAGAACCAGAGATGCACCTGTTGCGTTGGCCCAGAGGTAAGAGCTTGCCTTGCTTGTAGTACGTCCAATCTGAAGCGAGTAATAGCTTACAACGATCAGTGCCACGCCCAGATTTCCGATAAAATCATGCCATTCGTAAATCATATTAGGTACTCCTATCTGGTGGGTTACTTGCCAGATTGTTTATCGTAAACTAGCTCTGGAGGGAAAGCATCTTAGCCGGATTGTTAATCAGCGCATGTTATAGGGCGTAGCCAAGGGCAGAGGTTAGGGTCTTGGGTGGCCAGGATGTAGATCACAAAAAAGCCTACAGGAGCGTAAAACATTGGATGACTCGCCCCTCTTAATTGGAACCAGTGTTAACAATAGTGTCTCGCTGCCGCGGGATTTTTATATCAACCCCGAAGTATTCGAAGCAGAAAAGAACAAGATTTTCAGAAAAGAGTGGCTAGCGGTGGCGAGGTCTGAAGACTTAGCGGCGGCAGGTGATTATCTAACCTACGATGTTCTAGGAGATGAGGTCATCGTGACGCGAGATGAACAAGGTGGTGTGCAGGCTTTCTCTAATGTTTGTTTACATCGTGGTTGCCCTATCGTCAGTGGTCATGGCCATGCTGCGTCTCGGCTGCTTGCCTGTCCGTACCATAGTTGGGTTTATCAGCTAGATGGTCAGTTGCGAGGCGCGCCGCAGATGGATCGGGCAGAGCAGTTCCAGGCCAATACCATGCGCTTACCGGCTGTGGCTGTAGAGGAGTGGCAGGGTTGGGTTTTCATCAATCTTGATGTTGATGCGACAGCCTTAGGGCCAAGGCTTAAGGAACTTGCAGCTCGTTTGGATCCATGGGGTTTTGCTGAATTGACAACAGTCCATACCCTATCATTTGAATCACCGTGGAACTGGAAAGTCATGGTGGAGAATTTTATGGAATCCTACCACCATGCTGCTGTTCATCCTGAAACCCTCGATGCAGCGTTCCCGGGCCGAGGTACTTATGGTGAAAAGACTCGTGGTGACTATTTGCTGTTGGAAAACCCGCCAGTAGATCCGGACAGTATCCCGCCGTTCTGGGTGGGTTGCATCCTGCCTTTTAATTTGTTTTCCCTGGTCAGGCAGCAGGGGATGGTTAATGGTAGCTGGTATCAGATACATCTCGATGATCATCAACATTTTCGTCTTGATATTCATATTCTTGCTGATGAGAACATGGCGAGTGAGCCAGCACAGGTTGATGCCCTTGTTGATACCTTTAAGTCTATTCATGGTGAAGATATAGCGATTTGCCAGGCAGTATGGAAGGGTCTGAATAGTCGTTTTCATCAGCCTGGCCGACTCAGCCACCTTGAGGAATGTATTTGGCAGTTCCAGAATTATTTACACAACAAGTTGGCTTAGATCAGGGATCACAAGAGCAAAATGCAGTATAGGGCCAACGAATTGGGTTGCCTGACTGGATTTTGTAGGCTACCTGCTAAGGTCCCTGACATTTTCTGCGCCGGTTAAAGGCAATGGCCTTGGGGCTCTTATTCAACCTTTCAGGGTTCACCTTTTCTCTCGAGGAATTCGTTGCCCTAGTATCGGTGTACCGGCAGGAGTGGCGGATGTCACCTGACAGAAGAGTCTATCGATATCTTGTCGTTCTCGCATTGAGATCTGATTAAAAATTTCGGAAGTTTGGTAGCTGTCGCTGGCCGCTTCTTTGTCGGACATGGGCAGCACCCACGAAGGCGTAACTGCATTGAGGATAGCAATACGATCTTTACCACTGACATTGGCCTCATCGCATCGCCGATGCCAGGTTCTCGAGTCGTACAGAATAGCTGAGCCTGCAGGTGCTTCAAATTGTTTCACGTCTGTGTGTAAGCCCTTGCCCATGCGGGTTCCACCTTGGTTAAATTCAGCAGGTGGCCAGTGGCGTCGGTGGTGAGAGCCCGGAAGATATTGGGTACCGCCATTTTCCTTCTCAAATGGATCTATACAGATATTAAATTGAACGCCGAGCGGTGGCTCGTCAGGCCAATGTTCATCGGGGAAGACGCCTGGATGATAGGGGTAGTCTGCATGCCAGCCGTCATCCGGAAAGGTTCCCAAGAGTTCTTTGGCTGGTTTGAGAGTGGTGATAACGGGCGGATGACTGAAGTGGATTTGATCGGTCTGCATGAATTCTTGCATGACCGAAAGGGCCACTGGGTTGCTAACGGCTCGGACCAGGTCTAGACACCAGTGCAGGCCGCCTTGCATCCAGAAAAAGCCATCGCAAGGACTCTCATCGGTGTGGTTGAGTGCGCGTCGTTGTGCAACTTGGGTTTTAATTCGGGTGATAGCATCTGCATTAAGCAGGTTGTCGAGTATGGTAACGCCATCTCTGTGAAGCTCCGCCAGGTGTTCAGACGGCAACTGGCTTGAGCTGGCGCAGAGGCTGGTGCTTTGATGCTGGATCTCTTCGCCGGGTTGGTAGCTCAATTTAAAACCGTTACCTGCGCAGGATAAGACATTATCTTGGTAAGACCAGATGCAGTTGTCATCCAGATTCGATGTGAATTCCGGTTTGTTTGCGTTGGCTCTGAGCAGATCACCTTCTTGGTTTTTTACCAGGAAATAATTAGCCATAAACTTCTCTAAAAAAATACAATCTGATTGAGGGGCGAGTCGGGTTTGTTTCTTACGCTAGCCCTTTTTTATTATGGCCGTTTTCGTAGCCATAAGGCACCCCCAGCGCCTGTTTTCGTCCTTTGCTTTTATCTGAGCCTGCCCATGATAGAAGTAATGACAAGGATAAAATGATGAATAGGTCTCGATTCAAACAGAGTTAAGGGTATTTTCAAGAGTGATCACTCTTGAGACATCGATGAGTCTGGAAATGTATTGTCGAATTGAATGAGGCTAGTGTTGTCAACTATTACACTCTTTCGACCGTCTTTTTGACCTGGCCCAGTGGGCAGGATCAAGAAAGGAGGGTGGTAGATCTCTTGATCCGATTCGTTGCAAACAGTAGGGTAGAAATGAATCGATCTCAACACGGTCTTAAATAATCAGGTTAGGGTGGTGCGGCCATGGGGTCCGGCTAT
The DNA here is from genome assembly GCA_018666555.1 of Gammaproteobacteria bacterium. GTDB lineage: Bacteria > Pseudomonadota > Gammaproteobacteria > Pseudomonadales > Azotimanducaceae > UBA9926. Next base: position 21,529 of record JABIZD010000145.1, on the reverse strand, counting down.
TAAGTAACGGTTTTCAAGCCAGGCAGCTTGAGATCAGGTTCGTATTAACCCGGTATTTTTAAGGAGCTAATGATGAAGCACTTTTCCGAATACGCTGTAATTGATGTCGATACCCACATTACTGAACCACCGGATTTGTGGACTTCTCGTATAGCTTCTAAATGGCATGATCTTGTTCCTCACATAGAACGCATCAAGGGACGTGATTTTTGGGTGATTAACGGAAAACGCGGATTGCCTCCAGGTGCCGTATCGATGGCGGGTTTTAACGGCCGGCCCCCCAACGAGTTTCCGGCTACCTTCGAGGAGATTGATGCCAGTACCTATGATGCAAACGCCAGATTAACCTACATGAATGAGCAGGGCATTTTTGCTCAGGTGATTTATCCGAATGTAGGTGGTTTTGGTTCCCAGAACTTTTTAAAAATGCAGGATAGTGATCTTAAACAAGCCTGTGTTAGGGCTTACAATGACTTCCTCATCGAATGGGCCAGTACCAGCCCTGATCGTTTGTTAGCAGTGTGTGCGCTACCTTTTTGGGATGTGGCTGAGTCCGTCGTTGAGGTTATGCGTTGTTCGGAATTAGGGCATAGGTCAGTGCTTTTCCCCAGCCAACCCCAGGATTTCGGACAACCGGATCTATCCAGTTCTCACTGGGATCCAATCTGGGAGTGCGCGCAGAGCTTGAACCTGCCGATCAGTTTTCATATTGGTGGACAGGCTGCGCTTGGGGTTAAGGAGGGTGAATTTTCACCCAGGGGTGGATCTATGGGCCGGAAAGCAAAATTTGCCCGGTATTCGGCCCTCGCCTTCATTGGTAATAGTCTTGGCATTTCGGAACTGATTTGTGGAGGCGTTTGTCATCGGTTCCCCACCTTGAAATTTGTTTCAGTTGAAAGTGGTGTGGGTTGGATTCCTTCTCTGTTGGAGGCCTTGGACTGGCAGTGGCACAATGCGGGAGTGGTGTCGGAACATCCGGAATATGAATTGCTACCCAGCGAGTATTTTCGAAGACAGATTTTTGCCTGTTTCTGGTTTGAAAAGGAGGTGTTGGCACGGGCGGCTGAACTGTACCCGGATAACCTGATGTATGAGACTGATTTTCCTCATCCAACTTCCATGTCTCCCGGCCCGGCGACCATCGCGGTTCGTCCCTCGGACTATGCGCAGCAAGCGTTAACAGATTTATCGGATGAAGTCATTGGGAAGCTGCTGCACGATACCGCTGCACGAGTCTATCGCGTAACCTAAGGAAATCAGGAAAACACATTGCGCTGAATCGGCAAGAAGCGGTTATTCTTGGGATGGAATACTGTTTTGTAGGGTGTCCAGATACCAGCGGTTAAACTGGCTGATACTGGCTTCAAATTCGGGATGAAAAGGTCCGGGTTCAAAGAATCGGGAGTTAACCCCTTCGCTGTTGCGGGTAATGATGTATTCGTCTTCCAGGCTGGTCTGATGCCAGAGCCAGATGAGCTCATCTTTGTCATAATCCTGACCCTCAATGGCATCACCATTAACATACCAGGTTAGTTCCATATTGGTTGAGGTTAGGGTTTCTGGAAGGAATCGATACATAATGCAGTGATCAGGGTAATTTAGCATAAAGCTGAGCGGGCCCATTTGAAAATCACCGACTCCGCCGTCATAACCTTTGATATCACCCATTAACGGTGCCAGTGGTTTGCCATCTTTACTGCCAGTCCAATAGCCATCAAACAACCCATACCGACTGGTGTATACGCAGGTTCCAAAACCCTCGGCATCAAGGTAGACCTTTTCATAGGCTGTTCCCAAGCCTTCGATACCGGTGACTTCCTCTGTACGCTCGAGCATGGCAGAAACCACATGGGCGACCTTTTGATCCAGATCTCTTAGCGTGTGTGCACGCGCATAGGCTCGATGGGAAGTCGCGCAGTGATAACATTCCAGGTAGTTTTCCAGAACCAGCTTCCAGTTTGCGCTTATTCTATAGGTTTGCTTGTGAGCTACTTTGGCATTTTCAAGCTGGTAGGCCCCCAAGGGTTGACGGATATTTTCCAGAGGGCCAAGAAATTCAGCTGCATCAGGATCACAATTGATAAAAATCAGTCCCATGAACACAGCCAGTCGAACCTTTTTCAACCCATGCTCCTGGGCGTTAAAGTCGTTCATTACGTGGCTTTCTCGAGCTGATTTTAAGCCGCCATCGATGTTGTAAACCCAACCGTGGTAAGGGCAGACAAATGTTTTTCGATTTCCCGCTTGTTCTTCACAGACCCGTGATCCCCGGTGACGACAGATATTATGCATGGCATGAATATCACCCTGAGCGTCTCTTGAAATGATGATGGAGTCTTCGCCAATGGAGATCAACTGATAGTCGCCCGGATTCGGGATTTCGCTGATGTGAGCCGCATACACCCAACTGCGAAAAACTAATTGGTTAAGCTCTCTTTGGTAGACGAGATGAGAGCGGTAGAAGTAGTTGTCGATGCCGCGATCCGGAGATTTTTTTGCTTCGGTTAGTCTAGCTGCCAGTCTATCTTCTGAATCAGTGACGTCCGTTGCGATAACTGTCATGGTGATTGTTCCTGAGTTAAGGCCCCTAATGCGCCGAATCAGTTGGTTTTATCATGTCTTTATGGAATTAAAACGCGATGGCGGGTGTTTTCCGCCGTCTAGCAGGGTTAAAAACCGGACGGTCAATGACGGTGCAGGGAGCGAGTAGTCGGGTCCAGTGCAATTCCCGCTGATAGTAAATCTCAGCGACAAATTTTTCGCCTACAGCGCCATGAGGCATTTCAAACTGGGCGAAGGCCAGGTTGGATTTGGCAGTCGGGCACCAGACGGCGGATGTCACAGTTCCAACTTGTTTGCCGCCTTTCAGGATGAAAGAGTGATCTGCCGGTTTATTGCCATCAATATCGAGGAGGGCGAAACGATAACGGGAGCCATTCTCTCGTTCTGCTAGTAAAGCCTTTCGGCCATTGAACAGGGGTTTATTGAAGTCAACCAGCCAGGCCAGGCCAAGTTCAAAGGGGCTACGCGAGCGGCCAGGACGGATGACTTCTTCTGCAGAAACAAAATCGACGCCGGCTTGTAAAAAACCGGTTTCAATGCGGGCAATATCAAGCGCATAAGACCCTATTGGTTTGATCAGGAATTGCTTGCCAGCCGCGAACAAACGGTCCCATAGTAATTCCGCTTTCTCCGGCGCTATCCAGACTTCATAGCCCAGGTCCCCAGTGAAACCGGTTCGGCTGACCATGAGGGATTCACCCTCAAAATCATAGTTTTTCATGCCAAACGGCTTAAGATGTTCTAGATCGGTCAGTCCCATAGCGGTGAGCGTTGAGCAGGAAGTTGGCCCTTGAACAGCCAGTCCGGCAATCTCATCAGTTTCATCAACGATGTTGACATCAAAGCCCAGCGCACACCATTGCAGCCAGTCAGTTGCTCTCCTGTAAGCACACAGTCGATAGTCATTCTTGCTCAGACGAAAAAGGGTGCCGTCATCGAGCAGTTGCCCGGCATCGTCGCACCAGATAGCGTAGCCGACGCGATTGATGCCAATTTTCGAGACATCTCGTGTTACCAGACGATTCAGGTAGGGTTCAACATCAGGTCCGGTAATCCGATATTTGTTCATGGGTGACAGGTCAAAAACGCCCGTCGTGCTGCGCAGAGCAAAATATTCAAGTTCGACATCGAAATAGGCATTGGGTGTGGTATAGCCCGACCAGTTTCCCCAATCATTCAATCCGCATAGTTCTTTGATGCGAGAGTGGAAAGGCGTTTCAAGCAGCATGGTGTCATTGCTTAACTCGCTCATGATTGTTTACCTCGCTTAATGACTTCTGTCGCTGCATTTTTTCCAGCCAGACCCATAACGCCGCCGCCGGGATGGGCACCGGCTCCGCACAGATATAAGCCATCAACTGCACTTGCGTATTGCGAGCAGCCCGGGAAAGGCCGCATCATCAATACTTGATCAATGGAGAGTTCGCCGTGATGCCATTGACCGCCGGTCATACCGTAATCTTTTTCTAAATCGGCAGGGGTGCATAGTTCTGAGGTCAATATCTGATCTTTTATTCCAGGAGCATATTGGCTGATGCGATCGATGACTATGTCGGTAAATATTTGCTTGTGATGTTCCCAGCCGCCCTCAGGTGCATAGGGAGCGTATTGCACCAGTGCTGACAACACGTGACTCCCTGGCGGAGATAGGTCTGGATCATTGATGCTGGCGACACTGATATCCAGTGCTGGCGCATTTGAGTACTGGCGGTACTTAATGGGGTTGAAAGCCCTTTCGATATAATTCATATCTGGTGCTATCAGTAGTCTGTGGCCGAGTTGGGCATTGGTGAGGCCAGTGAAGCCAGGTAAACCTTTCAGGGCAAGATGTAATTTTGCGGTACCACTGTTGTTTCTTATCTGCGAAACCCGTCGTGCCATTCCCGTTTCCATATTGTCAAACCCAAGCAGGCTCTCGAAGGTGGTGACGGGATCGGCGTTAGATATAACCAATGGCGCAAAGATTTTCTCGCCGCCTTCCAGCGTAATGCCACTGATTTGGCTGCCTTCTAGGTTGATGCGATTAACCCTGGCAGATATACGGATATCTACGCCTTCTTTTCTGGCGCTGCTCGCCAGCACCTGCCCAATCTTGCCCATGCCACCGGCTACCTGGGAAACACCTTTATAGCCATAAACTTCACCAACCTGGCGGTGCAGGTAGCTAAATACAGTGTTGGGGGATCTGGGACCCAAAGCCGTTCCTAGAACCGCATCAAGGCTGATTGCACCCTGCAGAAGCGGGTTGTCGAAAGATTCTTTCATGAGATCAAAGATATTGATGAGGATTAACCTCATGAAATCGCTCATATCGTCTCGGCCCATACGCTTCATGCCCAGGCCGAGCTTGATTAGGGTTAGTCGATCTGCCCAATTGCTTTCGACTAATTTTGGTGGTCTTTGTTCGTATGCCGTGCGTAACAGATTCGCATACTTGAGCATTTTGCCATGAAAATGCTTGTAAGCTACTTGATCCGACGTGCTGATTCCCGCGCCTTCTACAAGATCACCATCTAAGGTAATGTGCGAACCATTGTCTCCTAGCGCAACCGTAGGCAGGTCACGGGCAGCATACTTTAAACCGTGCAGATCCAGTTGCAGGTCTTTTATGATTGCTGGAGATAATTGGTGCAACCACTGAGCGCAGCCAGAAACTTCAAAACCAGGAGTTATTTCTCTGGTTGACGCGCAGCCGCCGAGGGTGTCTTTTGCTTCAAACACAGCGACCTTTTTGCCGGCTTTAGCAAGGTAGGCAGCGCAGATGAGACCGTTGTGTCCACCTCCGATGATAAGGGCATCATAATCAGTCATCGGCATACCCCTCTGGAATGATGTTAGGCTTTTTAAGGTCGCTTAAAATTTCTCTTGCTGCATTGGCACCAGGCGCAGCCATGACTCCACCGCCAGGGTGAGTGCCTGATCCACACATATACATGCCTTTTACCGGGCCTCTGTATTGGGCATAGCCGGGGAACGGTCGATTAAACAGTAATTGATCAAAAGTCAGTTCGCCCTGGAAAATGTTGCCCTCAGTGAGTCCGACTTCTGCCTCGATTTCTCTCGGAGTACGGGTTTCACAATGTAGGATTAGATCTTTGAAATTTGGGCTGTAGTTGCCGATTTGATCCAGCACCGTTTTTTCGAAACCGGCTTTATCCTCGTCGGTCCACTCCCGACCATTTATTTTTGGAGGCGCATACTGGACGAATACGGACATAAAATGTTTGCCAGGCGGTGCCATGGTCGGGTCAGCCATGGTCGGCATGGTCATGTCCAGGTAGGGGTCCTTTGACCAGGTTTCATCTTTCCAGTCATCGTAGGCGCGTTCCTGGCGAGTTAGTGAATCCGAGAAGTGCATATCACCAATCATCAGTGGACTATTTAGGTCAAGCCCATTGAATTTAGGTACACCATCAAGGGCAATGTTGAGTTTTCCGGATGAGCCTCTGATTTTGAAATTGGTTGCTTTCTTGACGACCTCTGCTGGCAGGTCTTCTGCTTCCATGATATCCAGGAAAGTGCGTTTAGGGTCGAGATTAGAAACCACGATCGGAGCCTGGTATTCATCACCGTTTTTTAATGCGACACCAGTGGCTTTACCATTTTTAACGATAATTCTGTCGACGTTAGCATCACAGATAATGTCACCACCAAAAGTCTGCAGAGATTTCGACAGGGCTGCCGATACCGCTCCCATACCGCCTCTGGCAAACCCCCAGGCACCGACAGTTCCATCCACCTCACCCATATAGTGGTGTAGCAGTACGTAGGCAGTGCCAGGGGAAAACACACCGAGGGCAGTACCAATGATGCCGCTACCGGCGAGATGGGCCTTGATAACATCTGTCTCAAAATATTCGTTTAAATAATCGCCAACGCTTTTGGTCCAGAAGCGGATGGTATCGGCTAAGCCTTCTTCGCCCATATGCAGGAATGAGCCTGCAAAGTCGGCTAGATCTTTCAGGTCTCGGAGTTTCAAAGACGTCGGGTCGGGTGGCGTTTTCAGTAAAAAGGGCCGAATCAGTCGAGTCTGCTTGAGTACGTCGGCACTATAGCGATCATAGGCATTGGCATCACGTTTTGAATGACGGGCAAACTCTCTGTATTGCCGGTCGTGGTCAAAGTAGCTACCGAGGTAATCACCATTTCGCATGAAGGTGGTACTACCGCCATAAGGAACTACCTGCAGACCGTGGCGGGGTAGCTCTAAATCCCGTGTAATCTCAGGGCGTAGTAAACTGCACACATAAGAGCAGTTTGAGTAGATCCAGCCTTCATGAAGTTCTCTACTGACAGTTGCACCACCGATATAGGCGTTGCGCTCCAGTACAGCGACACTGAGGCCAGCTTTTGCCAGATAGGATGCATTGGTTAAGCCGTTATGGCCAGCGCCAATGACAATAGCATCGTACTTTTTCACCCGCTTCTCCAATCAATGTCGAGCTTCGTTGCTTCGTCAAGGTTTGAGCATGACATGCTCATTATTGGCTGTCTATATCTGAATGAATAAATATTCATTCATTATCTTGATCTCCACGCAAGGCTGGCTTAGAGTTCAATAAAGTCAGACAGTACAGTTGTACAGGCCTGCTTTATAGACAGGCCAGATCAGTGAGTGTTATCAGTGAGAGTTATCAGTGAAGACTAAAAAAAAGCGTCAGATACTCCCAAAGGAGGTTCGTAAGGAGCAATTGATTCACGCAACCATAAACTGCATTGCCCGGCATGGTCTGTCCGCCATCACAATGGCGCTGGTTACCCAGGAAGCCGGGTTAAGCATAGGGATTGCTAATCTGCATTTTGAAAGTAAGGAAAACCTGTTAAGGGAGACCTTATTTTATGTCACAGATGAATATAACAGGGGTCAGCGTAAGATTCTCGAAAGCGAGATTTATGTTGATACCTCTGCGAGAATCCAGGCTTTACTCGACTTTCATTTCAGTAGTGAGGTGACTAAAGAGACCAAAATGGCAGTCTGGTTTGCATTTTATGGTGAAGCCAATTCCAGGCCGACATACCAGAAGATTTGTTCGCTCAGTGACACTGAAGCGGCCCAGGCATTAGAACAGATGTTTGCCCTGGCGATCAGAGAAGGCGGCTATTTGAACCTTGATGCCGGGTTTTTGGCAGCGGGGTATACCGCATTGATTGATGGGCTCTGGCTTAATCTGTTATTGGCACCCAAGCAGCTGAGTCGTTTAAAGGCTAAAAAGGTCGCCCAGCATTATTTAGCTAATGCATTCCCCAAGCATATTGTCCGTCAAGACTAGCGGGCCTCGGTAAGGGGTATGATCTGGGAACATCAGTGAGACATTTGCTAATCGTATTGCTGGTGGTGTAGCAAGCGGTATCTCTGAGGGTATAGACGGCGGTATAGATGCTCGGATAGTTGATTGGCTGATTTTCGAGCTTAGTCAGGGGACGCGGTCCCTTGACGGTTTACTCGCGATGGTGGTACATAGTCAAAGATGAAGTTAATCCTTCCTTCTGAACCTTTGTTCATGACGCTATGCTTTTTCTGGTTATTTATCTCATAGGCTTTGCCTACCTGCATGCGCTGAGGCCTGCCATCAATCATAAAGCGTACGCGCGGATTAGTGTAAATCGGTATATGAATTCGATGACCAAAATGGAACGAGGGGTGGGCATCGTGATGCGGTTTGATAATACCACCAGCGACCAGTCTGGCGGCCATAGCCCGAATAATTGTACCGCCTGGAGGATAGTGATCTTTTAGAATCTGGTGCATTAACGGTACTGCGTGCTCTGCCAGTAGATCCCAACCGGCTTCGCGCGAGACTTCTATATTCGGCCAGTTGGAACCATCGGTAAATACCATGACAATAGACTGAGTGTGTTCGTGGACCTCATACTCGAGTTGGCGATATTGATTCCCAAACCAGGAATTTTCAGGTAGTCCCAGAATAATTTCTTTGAGTTGGCTGATGTCGTACTCACCCAGTTCCTTCAGTGGTATGCCAATCTCCATGTCCCTGACCTTGAGTTACATTTTTACTGGCTCATCTTGCCATACAGAGAGGTAGCGGGAAACAGTATTGAATCGTTCATACTGGAGTAATTTTTCACAATCAGTAGTAACTTGTGCAGGGTGGTGGCAGTATCTTTACCTGAGCCACGACTTTGAGCAATGACTTTGAGCCACGACTTTGAGCCATGACTTTGAGCCATGACTTTGAGCCACGACTTTGAGTCACGAGCTTGACTAACAACAAAAGGTGAGTTAACCAGACCGGTTATGACTATGTGGGAAAGTCATGCTTTTGCCATTGGAGGAAATAACGATGAAACAGATGCTTAGGCTTTTATTCGTAGTATTGTGCTTCAGCTTTTCAACTGCGGGCGGTGCAACTGTCGCCCTGTTTGCTGATGCCATTATTGATGGTGAGGCATCCGAGATGATTACCGGTAAGGCTATCCTGGTTGAAGACGGCAAGATTACGGCCATCCTTGATGCGTCGGCGGTCCCCGCTGAAGTGGAAGCAATCAACCTGGCAGGCATGACCTTGATGCCCGGTATGATTAACAGCCATGAGCATCCGCTCATTTATCTTGATGACTATCAAAACGCGCATCTGCAGGCCTCCTCTGCTTACAAGGCATTGTTAGGCTTAAAAACCATGCAGCGGTGGCTGCAACAAGGATGGACCACCATCCGGGTAATGGGTGATGCAGATGTCTATTATGGTAATCAAGATATTCGCAGGGCCATTGAGGAAGGTGTCTTTGTTGGTCCGCGCATCACTGGAGCGGCCCATTATATTTCCATTACCGGGGGTGGCGGTGACGCCAATTATTTCTCACCCGAGCAGTCACTCATTGCTGATGGCCTGATAGCCGATGGCCCGGATGAAATACGTAAGGCCATCCGTAATGAAATAAAATATGGTTCTGACTGGATTAAGCTGATGGTAACGGGGGCTTTTCATTCGGTTGGCGACGATCCCAGGAATGTTGCTTTCAGTCCACAGGAACTTGCTGTGGCCATGGCTGAGGCAGCGCGTCACCATGTACCTGTAGCGGCTCACGCGCATGCAACAGCCGGAATAAACCAGGCCATCATTGCCGGTGCTCGATCAATTGAACATGGTACCTATCTCGATGATCTATCCATGGATCTGATGGTTGAGCACGGTACCTATTATGTGCCTACTATTTATGTGGGAGATTATTACGCTGGCACAGACAAATTACTTGCCCAGGAAAAAAATGATGACGTTTATTTGAATTATCGGGATGAATGGTTAAGAAGAATAGGTAAGGCACACAGACAGGGTGTGAAGATTGTTGTCGGCGTCGATCTAGGAGGCTATGCCATAGCGCCGCATGTTTACGCTCGGGAGTTTGCAACGTTAGTGGAAGCGGGTTTAAGCCCAATGCAGGCCATTAAGGCGGGAACCAGCGTGGCCGCAGAAATGTTAGGGTGGAACGATCGAGTCGGCACGCTAAAAGCAGGCAAGTTAGCCGATATTATTGCAGTTCCAGGAAACCCACTTGAGGATATATCGGTACTGGAGCGGCCCCAATTTGTTATGCTCGGTGGTAAGGTGGTCCGTCGCTCTGAGTGATTACTAAAAGCGTTGTGCCTGATTGATAAGGATCAACTTGCATTGGCCAGCTCAGGCTGGGTTTTCCTCAGTTTGAAGTACATACCTGCATACAGCACCATGGCAGCAATGGCTGCGCAGGCACACATTATGAATACGGCGCGATAGCCCAGGTTCATTGCCAGCAGAGAGGCGGCAATGTTGGGCCCAACGATTTGTCCTAAGCCCTGAGCACCTGGCATTAAGGCGGCAAATTTTCCGGTCCGGTCTATATTGGCCACAGTCGACATTTGATAGACATCAATAAAAATCCACAGAAAATTGAAGCAGAACACGCTGAAAAGTAATTTATGATCAGTAATACCGTTTGCCAGCATACCCACGATGATGGACATCATGACCAGAGTTACCAGCAAGGGGCGGGCGAGGCCATACCGATTACTGAGCACGGTCGCGAATGCACAGCCTATAATGGAACAAAAAGACGCCCAGACCAGGACCTGGCTGATCCATGAAGGCGTCGCGTTACCAGCCAGTGCGGCCAGTTCGATATAGGTCCAGTAGGCGCCGATGTTAATGTAGGTCACAAAAATTGCCGTTAGACACAGCCACGGAAGATAGGTGGGTATATCTGTCGCTACCGCATCTGATTCGATTTCAAGATTGATTGAAGAGCCGGTATTTATAGGCTTGTCCTGGGTTGCGGCTCCCTTTGGTATCCATTTCATAAAAAGGATAGTCAGCAGGAAGCAACCGATAAACGTGAAGTAAATACCATTCATGGATAGCTTTGGCAGCACCTGCAATTCCAGTGCCTGGGAAAAAGCGAAGGCAAATAACATCATGTTGTAAGCATAGGCAGGGTTCGTTCTTGCACCCAGGGATGCCACCGCAGTCGCCGTGTAAATACCGCTGCCAAATCCTGCTGCCAGACGTAACCAGACAACGCTATTGTAATCGACATAATAGGTGCACAAGCCATTAGCGATAACCGCTATGGCGATGCCGACCAGGACCAGGATCCGTCGATTGGTTTTTGCGATAATGAGGGCCGTGAAAATAGCCCCGGCGGAGAGACCTCCCAGGTCTGCGCCAGCGACTCTACCCACCTCTACCTCAGAAAAACCCAGCAGAGTTACCCAGGCCGTGCTGATCACGGGTATACCAACGAGTACGCCGTAGCCGACTAAGGTCATATACAGGCTGATCAGTAGGGATTGCCAACTGTCAAAAGCATTGCCTGGATTGGAGCTTGAAGGAGAAACTTCAGTCATATTTCTTGAGTGGCGCCCTTTGGATGATACCTGCCTAAAGCAAAACAGTGGTACCGAGCATTGATGATTGTTTGCGACACACCAAGACTACTATCAAGAGGGGGGTGGCAACAAGCGGTAACTGGGTTTGCAGAATGCGGTGAATTGAGTTTTGTGGCAAAATTGATAACCAACCCGTTGTTGATTTCTGATGAGAAACGCAGTTTGGAGAGCCTAGCTAAATGGTCACTGAAACCCATCCTCGACATCTGTTCGAAAGAGTCGTCAAGTTATTGAAAGAAGGAGCCCGCGACGAGGCGGAGAGTCTCTGTCGTGAAGCAGTCCGTCAAGACCCCGGAGATGTCAATTTCATCGCCTTGTTGGGAATGATACTCGCTGACATTAATAAATTAGAAGAGGCCGAGGAGTTGTTGGCTAGGGCGGTGAAGGTCGCCCCTGGGCATGCTCGTGCTCATGAAGATCTAGGCGCCGTGTTGCTCAATCTCGGCCGACCTGGCGAGGCGCTAGATCATTTGCAGAAGGCCAGTGAACTGACGCCCAATAATGCCGGCGTGTTCGTTAAACTCGGTGGGGCATATACTATGCTTGGCCGTAATGAAGAAGGTGAAGCTGCTATAGCACGTAGCATGGAGCTTTCACCCCATCAAGCCCGGCTGGAGCAAGCCACCCGACTATTTGTTGAAGGTAAATTCCGCCAGTCGGAAAAAATAGCCCAGGAACTGGTTCGAACTAATCCCAAAGACGTTAATGCCGCTCTGTTGTTAGCTCGAATTGCTATTAATGCACACTGTTATGAAGATGCAGAAGCCTTACTAAGGCGTATAAACGAAATAGCCCCCCGGTTTATTGCTGCCTGGCACGACCTGGGAACAGTTCTTAAGGAGTTGAACCAGTTTGATGAGTCGGTTGAGGTCCTTGATCAGGCCCTGACACTGGATCAGAATAATTCCTTGACGCATTATTTTCATGGTGCCGCACTGGCCATGGCTGCCAGACCTGAAGAAGCTATTTATTCGTACCAAAGAGCCGTTGAATTGGACCCGGGTCTGACGGGCGCGCATATCGGTCTGGGGCATGTATTGAAAACGGTGGGTGATCAAACGGGCGGAATAGAGGCTTACCGCAAGGCCATAAAGCTCAGGCCTGATTTCGGTGAAACTTATTACAGTCTGGCTAACCTCAAGACCTTCAAGTTTAACGATGATGAAGTGGTCGATATGCAGCAACGCCTGGATAAAGCGAAGTTGCCTGTGGATTGCCGGGTTCACTTTGCCTTCACGCTGGGAAAGGCGTTTGAAGATAACAAAGATTATGATAAAGCCTTCGAGTACTATAGCCAGGCCAACCGAGCGCATCGCGATACCATTGCTTACGACCCGGTCCAGACTGAGATTGCCCACCAGAAAATGAGTCAGACTTTCAGTGAGGAATTTTGTAAATCCATGCAGGCGCAGGGAGCCGGTTGCAAGGCCGTCGACCCGATTTTCATCCTTGGCTTGCCGCGATCAGGTTCTACTTTGCTTGAGCAGATACTGGCAAGTCATAGTCAGGTTGATGGTACCAGTGAATTGCCGGACATCAGTATGATTGCCCAGTCAGTCACCAGTAAAGAACTGGGGCGAACTTTCCCGGTTTCATTCCCAGAGCTAGGGCTGAGTGAGATCTCAGCGCTGGGTGAGCAGTATATGAATCAGACCCAGCGTCATCGAGGTTCAGCCGCACGATTTACCGATAAGATGCCCAATAACTTCGCCTACATTGGATTTATTTCAACTATCTTACCTAATGCGAAAATAATTGATGCCCGGCGGCATCCCATGGATAGTTGTATGGGCTGCTTTAAGCAGCATTTTGCCAAGGGCCAGACATTTACCTATGATCTATTTGAATTGGGTGAGTTTTACCTGAATTATGATGCCCTGATGCAACACTGGGATGAAGTCCTGCCAGGCAAAGTCCTCAGGGTTCAGTATGAAGCAGTGGTAGATGATCTGGAGAGCCAGGTTCGCCGGGTCCTTGATTTCTGTGATCTACCTTTTGAGAGCGGCTGCGTTAATTTTCATGAAACCAAACGAGCCGTGCGAACCGCCAGTTCTGAACAGGTTCGACAACCTATATATCAAGGGTCGATTGGTACCTGGAAACGCTTTGGGGTACATCTCGACCCGTTGAGTGAAATTCTTGCATCGGTTTTACCGGATTAAGCACCTACATCGAGTTGAATATGACGGATAAAGGAATTCCTAAGCTGGTCGCGACCTCGGTAGTTCGAGGCAGCCAGAAAGGTCAAAGCCATGGTGGTGTCTATACGATTGACTTTAATGCCCAGAAAGTAGAGCAACAGATTGACTGGAATGCGGGTGATATCGATTTTTCCGGTCGAGGATGGGATCGCGGCCTCAGGGGGATTGAATTTACTGACGATGCAATCTGGATTGCAGCTAGCGATGAGCTGTTCTGTTATTCCCGCGACTTCAAATTAATCGGCTCTTACCGAAACGAATATCTTAAACATTGCCATGAGATTAGTCGTCGAGACCACCTGCTGCTACTGACTTCAACCGGCTTTGATAGCCTGCTGGTGTTTAATCTGGAAACAAAGGTATTCGTATGGGGTTTATATATCTCGCGTAACGGCCAGCAGTGGGTTGGTCAGCGATTTGACCCGCTGACCCGGGGTGGTCCGCCGTTTGCAAATGACTATCACATTAATATGGTGCACGTTTCCAACGATGGGATTTTTTTCAGTGGGCTCAATACTGGCGCTTTACTGGTTTTAGATAGTGAGATGAAGGTCTCTGAGTATTGCAGCCTGCCGGCAGGTACTCACAATGCCATGCCATTTCGGGGCGGTGTTATTTTCAATGATACACGCAGTGATGTGGTGCGGTTTGTTCCTCGGGGTGGAGATCAGTCGGTTTTCAAGGTGATTAGTTATGACCCTGCTGAGTTGGTCTATGCAGGGGTAGATGATACCAAGGTCGCGCGGCAGGCTTTTGCCAGAGGTTTGTGTGTGATTAACGACCATCTTATTGCCGCCGGGTCTTCACCCTCAACGATTAGTTTATATGACCTTGATGCCAACCAACGTTTGACCGCGGTCAATCTTTCGCTGGATATTCGCAATGCTATTCATGGACTCGAGGTTTGGCCTTTTGCTTAGCATTACAAAAAAAGCACGTCGATGACGTGCTTTTTCGGTAACTCTGAGTGACCAATAATTGGTTTAGAAGTACTTCCTGAAGGATAGCCCGATCGATCGAGGTCGATTCACGTTCGAGCTATTACGCCCCCAAACCCTATCGAAGTCCTGCGTATCCTCATAGGTAATACCACGTTCATCGCCCATATTCTGCAGCATCAGTTGAGCCCTCCAGCCGTCCATCTCGAGGCCGAATATGAGGTCAGTGATCCCGTAATCTCCCTGGCTCAGTCTTGGCGAGGCTCCGCCATCGGTCAATTGGTTCAGGGAGTTACCGACATAACTATGCTGGAGGCGAAGAGAGCCATCGCCGCCGAATAGTGATATGCCAGTTAATTGGGCGTAGAACGAATAAGAATCATCAGCGAAAAGCGGTAGCGCCGATTTCGGGTCTAAACCAGATGCAATCTGTCCACCGGCGACTCGAGTTTCGTCATAAAATGCGGGTGCCTGTACATAAGCATCCGTGATTGATGTCATATTAAAACCAACTTCAAGGTTATCACCGATCAGGGCTTTCATGTCGATATCGATACCCTTAATGGTGGCATCACCAACGTTACCAACAACAATTTGGAAGGGTTCCCCCAAATTAAAGCTGGGGTCAGTGACCTCTAGCTGCATATCAGCCCATTTCATGGTGTAAAACACCGCATTGAGTTGTACCTTTCCATCAGCGAACTGGGATTTAACCCCAAATTCGGTGTTCTCAATAATATCTGATTCGTACACCACCGGTAGGGTTGGGATTCCGCGTCCGCGGTTGGTGCCACCGACCCGATAGCCCTCGGAATAGATTCCATACAGCATGACATCCTGGCTGACATTGAATTCAATTCCAAATTTAGGCGAGAAGCCATCATCGCTTGCTGTCCGATTGGGTAACTGTTGATCGACTCGCGCATCGGGTCTTTCTACGGTGTAACTGAGTTCCCGATCGACATCATACCATCGGCCACCGAGTAATAGCGTTAGTTTGTCTTCAATGACGTCAACTTCTATTTCCCCGAAAATAGCTTTGTCAGTCCGTTCGGTTCCTTGAAACGAGTTCCACCAGATATCGGTAGGTGCGATGCCTGGATAATAATAACTCCAGGCTGCAAAGGCGGCCGAATCGCGATAGCCATCAATATAGGTAGTGAAATCCCAGAATTCTTCGCTATCCTGGTAGAAGGCGCCAAGGGTCCAGTTAGTCCGATTGGTTGAACCGGTTAACCTGATTTCCTGAGTGAAGCTTTCGTGCCACTGATCATTGATCAGGTACCCGGTGGGGTCTAAGCCAAAATCATAGGTCGGGAAACCACCTTCACAGGCGCCTGTGACTCCATTGGTGTAATAGCAGTGGCCAAAATTGTAGTGGAAGTAGGCTGCATAAGATTGCGTATCGTGTTGATACAGAAAATCGCGATCATAATAGGATGTCGCCGATACCAACTGGGCAAAGCCAAGATCGGCTTCAATTACCAGGCTTGTCTGGGTCCATTCATCAGTCCGGAATTCGTCGGCAAACTTGACGGTGCTAAGATCACCAACAGAGGGATCATAGTCATTAAAGCCATTGGCCGTTAGGTCCTGATAATTGGTGCCTAAGGTCGCGGTCCAGTTATCGTTGATGAGCCAGCGAATAGCGGCCCTGGCGCCCTTCCATTCGACTGAGTTGATCTCATCTTCGACTAGTGCGCTGTTATCTTTAAGGCCGCCCATGCCAGTGCCGAAGTAATCGTCAAACACGGTTGTCCCTAACACATTATCGATAAAGCCAGCATCTTCCGCACTGAATCCAGATAGCCGGATGGCGACACTATCACTCACCGGTATATTGACGGTAGCGTCGAGGTCATGCCCCATACCGCCGTTTTCTACCTGCGTGAAGCCCACGCCAATATTAGCTTCAAATGCTTCAGGATCAGGTTTGTTAGTGATGACCCGGATCGCTCCACTCTGGGAAGAAGCTCCGTATAGGGTTGACTGGGGCCCGGCAAGTGCTTCTACCCGGGCAATATCCACTGGGTAGACATCAGGTGCCCAGGATGTTTGTGACATGGGTTGTTCATCCAGATAGACCGCTGCGGTTGGGTCAACCAGAAATCCCCCGCCGTCGCTTACTCCCCGAAACACGATGGTGTTCTGGCCTGGGGTCGAAGTATGGATATTGAGTCCGGCAACGAATCTGGAAAAATCTTCCAGAGTGGTGATGCCTTGCTTTTCGAGATCTTCACCGGTGAGTGATTGAATCATCATTGGGATATCCTGTGATGATTCAGATCGTTGTCTGGCCGTGACGACAATTTCTTCAATCTCAGCGGAAAAAGCCAGACTGGCGGATGTTCCCAGCGCTGCTGCGACTCCTGCTGCCAATAAAGTACGTCGAAATGGTGTTTTTCTGTGGCCAGTAATTTTCGATGGCATTTTAATTCCCCGTTGGTTGGCGCTGTTTTTTAACCAGATACAGCAACCAGATTTCTTAGTCTAAGCGACAGCTTTACATGCCCTTTTACAAGCATGTGCAACATCCTAAAGGAATTTAGTTGCGGGTTAAAGCGTATTGGAGAAAAAGTTTAGTCGTTTGGATTTTGGAGATTTATCTGAGCCGCGGGGTGATGACCTTCTATTCAGGAAGCAGGGTCTTTAATGTTCAATCTGGTGAGCTGATAGGAGCGATTGGTAGAGTGATTGGTATGGCTATTGGAGCTCGTGGTTACGATCTGTAACTACTGTTGGTGATAACTGCCCTGGGATAAAACCCCTATTTGAGATGACCTCCTGTTGGGTGCATAGGATATTGGATCTGACTGCTTTTGACGCGAACCTGAATGCTAAATTAGTCTATTAGATTGGCCTTAAGGGCCTCACCCAACCGCTCTTGTAGTGGTGTTGCGATCCTGGCGGGAGTGGCAGGCGCTAAAAAAAGCCGGGTATTTGATCAGGTCTAAGAGAGTGGTGTCGGCTAGTGCGAGTGGCAGTCGTTTGAATGCTAGTATGTGATGATACGAGTCTGATTTAAGAGGTAAGGGTTGATCGAATTAACTACCCGGCAGTTACGACAAATAGTTCTGGATAGTCATGGTCTGACGGGGTCGAAGCCGTTTGGTTCTGGTGTCAGCGCAGTTCGACGTGCCATAACGCAACTGCACTACGTGCAGATCGATACAATTTCCGTGGTTGATCGTGCTCACCATCATGTATTGAAAACCCGAATCCCTGATTACACACCGGCCATGTTACATCAGCTGCAATTTGTCGAGAAAAGTATTTTTGAGTACTGGTCTCATGCTGCCGCCTATATGGATATGCGAGACTATCGATTTTACTTGCCGATTAAGAACGGTTATCGGCACAAGCGGATATTGGAGATCCAAGGCTATAAGGACATTCTCAGTCGAATCAAATCGGAAGGTCCTTTGCAGTCGAAAGATTTTGAACCAGCACAAGGCCAATCGAGAAACGGCTGGTGGGATTGGAAGCCGGCAAAAATTGCATTAGAGCAGTTGTTCTTGGCAGGGGATTTGATGATATCTGAAAGAAAGGGCTTCCAGAAAGTTTATGATCTCGCCGAGCGTGTCCTGCCGGCAGGCATCGATACACGACTACCAACAGAAGCTGAACGAGGTCAGTTTTACATCCGTGGCATGCTGGCAAATCTCGGTGTTGCCAAGTTGGCCGATATTGCTTATTCGAGAGCGGCGGTTAAACGGCTTTCAGGATTTAATATCCAGTCCTGTATTGCCCAAAGTTTAAACGAGATGGTGGAAACGGGTGAGGTGGCTGTTGTCCATTACCAGCAGCAATCTTATTACTGTCTGAGTCGAGCATTGCGGCAGCCGGGCAAGTCGGGACGCAAGCGTGTCATTATCCTGTCACCGTTTGATAACTTAGTGATTAATCGTCGACGCCTGCGTGAGCTGTTTGATTTTAACTATCTGCTCGAGTGCTATCTCCCCAGTGCCAAGAGGCAATTTGGCTATTTCACTCTGCCAATGTTGTTCGGCGATACCTTTATTGGACGGTTAGATGCTAAGGCCGATAGGAAATCGAGCAACTTGTGTATTCATAATATCTGGCTTGAAGCGGCGACAGTCGTTTCCGATCGCCTTGTTAAACAGCTGGCGCTGTCCCTGCGACGATTTCAAACTGAGCTGGGCTGCAACAGTCTGACGCTTAAACATGTCGAGGATATTCAGGTTAAGAGAAGTCTCAAGCAAATTCTCGGCAACACCTAGATGCGCGTGATGTGGTACTGGTTCTTGCTAACGTGCACCAGAGTTTGCATGGTGAACAGTTTCAGGGTCCGCTCTACCCGCCTTTCCATCTCTGAGTGATTGTTCACATGTTAGCCTTGGCCACGTAAACTTGTCGGAAACCTCCTGACTGGATTGTTAAGCTGGTCAGCTAGATGAACCAGCTGATAGAACAGTTCGGATCTCCCATGCTATGAGAATGCTGATGTTTGGATTGAAATTTCCTGAAAATAACCGCGAACATACCGATTCGTATTATGCCGCTACTTCTATGGACGGGGGCGATTACCCTGTTCTCCAAGGAGAGGTTGACACCGATATTGTGATTCTTGGCGGCGGCTTCAGCGGGGTTAATACGGCGCTTGAACTTTCAGAGCGAGGCTATTCAGTGGTTCTGTTAGAAGCTAATCGAATTGCCTGGGGAGCAACGGGTCGTAACGGCGGACAGGTAATCGGCGGGATTGGTCACGATGCAACGCAGTTTAGAAAATCAATTGGTGATGACGGTGTCCAAGCGGTTCATGACATGGGCATCGAGTGTGTGGAAATTATTCGCGAAAGAGTCGGCAAGTATGACATCGATTGTGATCTACGCTGGGGATATTGTGATGTGGCTCTAAAAAGGCGTCACCTCAGTTGGTTGGAAAACACGATAAGAGAGCAGGAGTCCCTGGCTTACCCGCACCAACTTCAGCTGCTGGATCAGGACTCGATAAAAGAATTTGTAGGTTCTGATGCCTATTTGGGCGGACTTTACAACGCCACCGGTGCCGGTCATGTCCATCCCATGAACCTGTGTTTAGGGGAAGCTAAAGCAGCGGTATCTTTAGGGGCGCAGATATTTGAACAGTCATCTGTGGTCAGTATCCAACAAGGCGGTCGAGTCAAACTGTTTACCGATAGCGGCTGCGTCAATGCCGCCAGGGTGGTCCTGTGCGGGAATGCCTATATGGGGGAACTGGTTCCTCAGCTGGCCCAACAAATGTTACCCGCCAGTACCTGTATCGTGGTGACTGAACCGCTTGGCGAGGTACTGGCTAGTAAGATTATGCCTGCGGATGTGGCGGCTTGTGATCCGCGAACGGCGCTGGATTACTTCCGTATGACACCGGACCGACGCCTGCTGTTTGGCGGTCTTTCTAACTACACCGGGTTAGTGCCGAACAATTATAGCCAGGTCATGCGACGGAAAATGCTGAAAATTTTCCCTGAACTAGAATCTGTGAGCATTGATTTTGCCTGGGACGGGCAAATGGGAATTGGCATCAACAGGATGCCGCAACTGGGTAAATTGGCGGATAACGTATATTTTATGCAGGCTTATGCCGGCCATGGTGTGGCGCCCACTCATATTATGGCGCGTATCACTGCTGAGGCAATTTCAGGCAATGCCGATCGCTTTAATGTCTTTGCCAAGATTGGTCACAAGAGCTTTCCAGGAGGCCGCTATTTTCGACGTCCAGGTTTTGCAGTAGGCATGCTCTATTACAAAGCGCTGGACTATCTATAAGTAGGCTAGAGCGTGCGATAGCGCTGTTGTGCTGTTGTACGGTCAAGGCTGCGGTGTAACGGGGTAGATATCGTAAATCTGGTGACTAGCGTGGTCATTCGACTTTGCAGGTAGTCCAGGCTGCCTGAAACGCTCTGGATTGTGCAGCGGTAATGCTTGGGTTTGTATCTGAACCGTAAACGTGATTTATTGCCTCAATCAGTTTGAGGATATCCCGAAATCATGGAAAAACCTGTGTTATCAATGTCGACTAAGCTTGCCTTCGGCCTGGGAGCATCTGGGGAGGCAGCATCAAATTGGATATTTAATGCCCTGACTTTTTTTTTCTATAATCAGATTATAGGTCTGTCAGGTACGCTTACTGCAGCAGCTGTCACCATTGGCATTGCCTCGGACGCGATCACGGATCCGGTGGTAGGTTCGATCTCAGATCGTTGGCGTTCAAAGCTCGGCAGGCGTCATCCATTTATGTTTGTCGCGCCCCTGCCGTTAGTGATTACTATTTTTCTGATATTCAACCCGCCAGCAAATCTGGGGGAAATGGAGCTTTTCGCCTGGTTCACGGTATGGACGGTAATTATGCGGGTGTTTTCAACCTTTTTTGCCGTGCCGCATTTGGCCATGGGGGCTGAGCTAACGGACGACTATATCGAACGAACCACCATCATGAGCTACAACAATATTTTCACTTATCTGGGTGTCATTGTGATGCACGTGGTGGTCTGGTTTTTCATTTTTCCAGTTTTTGATAATGGCAGGATGAATCAGTCAGCCTATAGCCCGGTGGTCGTATTCTGTATCAGCTTAATTATGGTCAGCATGCTGGCGTCTGCGACGCTTACTTTAAAGCAGATACCTCGCATGAAGAAAGTACCAGAGGACCTGCCTGGGTTCTCAATAAGGCAGCTGTTTTTAGAAATATCTGATGCGCTAAAAAATCGGAATTACCGCTATCTGCTGTTCGGCTTATTTTTCCTGTCAGTGACAATTGGCACTCATGAGACCTTGGGTCTTTATATGGGAACTTTTTACTGGGAGTTCACCGACCACCAGATTGGCCTGTTAATTCTATCGAATGTGTTTGGTTATGCCATCGGCTTTATGGTAACAGCGCGGGTCCACCAATTGATAGAAAAGCGCTGGGCTATCGTCTGGTCTGCTGCCGGCCTAAGTGTATC
>JABIZD010000092.1 GCA_018666555.1 Gammaproteobacteria bacterium | reverse complement strand
TGATCCAGCCATTATCAACTGCATTTGCGACCTGGCTGTTGTCCCAATTCGGAACCAATGTCGTCGCTGGTTTTGGAGTAGCCAGTCGCATAGAAGCGGTCGCTGGTATGGTAGTCATCGGCATCGGTACCAGCGTTGTACCCCTGGTTGGCCAGAACTGGGGTGCTCGACAATTTAAAAGGGTCCAGCAGACATTAACAACTTGCTATATCGCCTGCTTAAGTTGGGGATTGATCGCTGCCGTTATTATGTGGTTTGGCGCTGGTTTTTTCGTCAGCAGTATAAGCGATAATCCTGATCTCATGGATAGCGCTGTCACCTTCCTGCACATTATCCCACTATCGATCGGCTTCATGGGTTTAATCACAGTAGCCAATCATGCTTTCAATGCCCTGAGGAGGCCGATTCCAGCGCTGATATTATCTGTATCACGACTCGTTATCGTCTATGTTCCGCTCGCCTTTTTAGGTAGCTACCTGTATGGCTACATGGGTATATTTGCAGCAACTGCAATTGCAAATATTGTTGTCGGGATTTTTGCTATTTACTGGTATCAAAGGGTAATGCGTGATGCGAAAAGCGTTCTGGAGAACCCGGTAAATGATAGCCAGGGTAACCCTGAATTGCTGAAAGCTTAAATTTTAAGGATAAGTCGGGTCCTGACTGCACCACCACTTTCGCCACGGTCAACCACAATCTGTTCAACCGAAACGCCATACTCTGATTGCACCTTCTCCAGCAGCATCAGCAGATCATCGAAAGGAATATTGTCAAACCACAGACTGACGGCATCCTGACCTTCCGGCTGTAACCTATTGGCTTTTATGTTTAATTGCTGAGCTTCTCTTGAGATAATTGAAAGCAGATTCCTTCCTGTCACTGCAGAACCCTTGGAAACCGATTTCTGTCGAGCCTGGATCTCCGTACGCCGCATCATTTCAAGCAATTCCAGGTGCCGGTCCCGGTCTTCCATACCTCGCTGCCGATATTCGTCGACTGGCGTCCAGACCAGTAGATAACCTAGCACTACTACCAGAAAAACAGTCAACACTGCCAACATGCCACGATCACGTCTCGGCAACGCTGCATACTTCTCCCACCAGGGACTCAGCCAGCGAGCCTTCATTTTCTGCCACCATTGGGTCTTATGCGTATGCTCCCACGCACCTGGTTATCATCCTGTGAAATGGTTCCGATCTCAGCTTCTATACCCTGTTCCGACAACCGCTCGACATAGAGCATTAATTGTTCACTTCTCTGCGCCACTAACTGAAAGACCAGGTCTCCCCGACTTTCGCTATAATTTATGTTCTGTATTTCAAGGCCCGATACTTTAATTGATTTGGCTGCTTGACTTAACAAAGTCAGGAACCCAGCACTGTCATTTGTATCAGCCTGACCTAGGTGAGAATTCCACCGCCTTCGCATATTGCTGATATTCCTATCATCTGGATACACCGATCGATACAGGGATTCACTATCAGAGGCCAGGGTTGCTGCCTGCTCATTGATATAGATGCCTTCCGCCACCATCAGACAAAATTGTATTATAAATACACTCAACGCCACCCAACCGACCGTCTTTAGCCAATTGCCCGACCCAGCTTGCTTCTTACGCACCAAGTAAGGACCCTGAAGCAGGTCCAGAGTGGCAGACTGCATCGTATTCGCCATCAATTCGAGACAACTGCCTGGCTGAGTCTCCTGAACCAGGCTGAGCGTATCGAGTGTTGCGATTTCGTCAATAACTATATCTGCTTCCGAAGCCGTATCTTCAAACCGCACTACTCTTAAAGTCTCGGTCAATTCAGGTGAAGTTAGCGTTACTAGTTGGCAAAGTTGATCTAATTCTGTAGTTAACCCCTTTTGATCGGAAAATAATAGATGCGCCCTGTTGGCATCGATATAAATCGTACTCTGTTCAGCCGAAGCCAGTAGATTGGGCTCTACGGCCATGACCTCAGGTGACAAATTAACGGCTTTTACAGCACTCAAAATGCCTTCAAACCAGGCTCTATTAACCACAGCAATATCAAGCTCATTGCCGCTCCTTTTGCCTATCGCGAAAAAACAGTCTTCTACATCGCAGGCAAGACGCTCTTCTACCAAATAAGGCACAGCCTGCATAATCTGCCGAGTTGGCTTGGCTGGGACTGTGACGGTGGTCAGTAAAACCTGCTCTCCCGCAAGCACGCCCTTAACCTGGATTGAGGGTGTATCCAATTGCTGTACTGCAGCCAGGTCTTCAAGCTGGCCCTTACCACGAGATAGAACCCTGGCTTCACCATCCTGGAACAGCCATTCTATTGAGTCCCGAAAAAATCGGATTGTCAGGTTTTCAACCATTACTATTCTCTTCCGGTTGCTGGATCGCAGGCCCTACTAAAAATTTATCACTGCTATTTCTATGCAGAACCTTCAAAACGCCAGTTACTGGATCACGATGCAAGAAACTGGTGAGATAGGCGATCTGATCCCCAAACCTAGCCCGGACTTTCACCTCAAAAAAACTTGATTGTACACTAAGACCTTCCTGTTTAACGCCTAATCCAGCTAATTCAGGTTGTTGCAGGAAGGCTTCCATAGACTCAAACGGCCCTGCCGCACTTCGCGTCGCGACTAGTATCTCGGCTTGTTCGACGGTCAGGCCGGCAGCAATGGTCTGCAGGATGAAAGCTGAGCAAGTATTAACGTTTAAAGTCGTATTAGCACCAGGGAGCACCGTAAGAT
>JABIZD010000151.1 GCA_018666555.1 Gammaproteobacteria bacterium | reverse complement strand
GGGTTCGCAGCTCTGTTTGATTTGGTGCTTTTACGCGATGAAACTTGGCTTTGCCTGATTTGCCAAGGGTATAAACCCCATCAAGCACGAGCATATGTAGGTGGATTGGGCCGCATCCGGATTTAAATTCAGCGCACTTCCAAATCGTTGCACCAATGTTACAACACCGCATCGTGCACCACTTGCGCGGGTTAGCCCAGCGCGATGGATGAGGTCTGTTTCGATTGAGCGGATAATGACGGCGAGGCATCGACTAAGTGTGTCGGGTTGACGAGCGAAAAGTAGACGTAAAGGCTAGGGGAAACTGAGTACCCACTGACGTACTGGCGCTTCGGGGATCACGTGATCAACCAGGTGTGAGGATGTCTCAACCATACGACGCGCACCACAGGACGGACAAAATCCACGAAGTTTGCACGCAAAAGCTACTAGATGTTCGAAGCGGCAACCCTTGCACTTCACGCGCACAAAACCGTGCTTGAGCATTCCGAACCAAGGTAACTTCGGAATTCACCGTGAACGAAAATTGGCAACGAGATGTCGGCGTCTGCGAGATGGAATCGGAAAGCGGGAAGGTTTCGCTCAATGATGTTGTATCAAGCGGTTTCTTCGGGTTTGTGCCTTTGATAAGCAAAACCACCGGGAGATTTTGTTAGTGAGTTTAAGTGTGCAGATTTTTCCAGCATTGCTGCATATTGGCGAACTTACTTAATTGTGGATGTACGACGGTTGCCAGATTTGTTGTGGGAGGTGCACTATTTGCCTGTGAAATCTTGCTTTAGCTATGCCGAGATTCCGCACGACGCTTCAATTTTTCCGTGACCACAGGCTACGTAGCTTCGGGCGGGGCGCGCAGCCTGGACCATGGGATAATTACGACTTTTCTGCCCTGGAGTAATAGCGCTGAGAGGGTTTCATACTGGGAGGGGCTCTCGCAATTTTCCGTTGAAAAATGGCTGCAGCCACTAAAACTGCGGGATCCCTTTTGTGTTTGCGCAAAGCGAAAGCCACAAAATTGGTGGCCAGAGGTGGAATCGAACCACCGACACGAGGATTTTCAATCCTCTGCTCTACCGACTGAGCTATCTGGCCATAATATCGAAAGCCGTGAGGAAACTTTGCATAGCATCTAATAAAGATTCCCAACGTGGGGCGCATTAAACCCAAGCCAGCGTTAACAGTCAAGTTGGAATCGTTTAAATTCCTACCACGCACAGCTGCAATTTTGCTACGCTGGTTAGTCTTCATGAGTATCAAAGGAATATATATGGCTACGCTTCCTGATTCCGCAGAAGTGATCATAATCGGGGGAGGTATTGTGGGTTGTTCGATCGCTTACCACCTGACTCAATTAGGTATTCGAGATGTATTGTTACTGGAGCGAAAGCAATTGACCAGTGGCACCACCTGGCATGCTGCTGGCCTGGTTGGGCAGCTACGTGCAACCCAGAATATGACTCGGCTAGCGCAATACACAACCGAATTATTTGCAGACCTTTCAGCAGAAACAGGCCTGGAAACCGGCTTTCGCAAGACTGGCTCGATGACCCTGGCGATGAATGCGGAGCGCCTGGAGGAGTTGTCTCGACAAGCGACCATGGCAAAGGCTTTTGGGGTTGAGTGCGACTTGATCGGTCTTGATTTTATCCATGAGCAATGGCCAGGACTTAAAACGTCGGATGTTTTAGGCGGCGTTTATCTCCCTGGCGATGGCCAGACTAATCCGGTTGATACCACCCTGGCTCTGGCTAAGGGCGCACGATCAGGTGGGGCGATTATTCAAGAGCACTGCAATGTTGCGCGGTTGGCATTAGATGGCGAGACGGTAAGCGGTGTTTATCTTGATGATGGTGAGCTTATCAAAGCAAAAACCGTGGTATTGGCGGGGGGTATGTGGTCCAGAGATTTCGCAGGCCAGCATAATGTCTGTGTGCCATTGCATGCTGCCGAGCATTTTTATTTGGTAACTGAACCATTACCGAATTTTACTAAAATGCGGCCTACCCTTCGGCTACCAGACGAGCAGGTGTACTACAAATTTGATGCAGGTAAGTTATTGTTAGGTTGTTTTGAACTCCAGGCCAAGCCCTGGGGCATGGACGGTATCCCGGAAGACTTTGCTTTCGGCACCCTGCCAGAGGATTTCCCGCATTTTGAGCCGTTGTTTGAATTGGCACTGGAACGATTCCCTGAACTTCATGATGCGGGCGTGAGCCTGTTCTTCAATGGCCCGGAAAGCTTTACACCCGATGATCGCTATTTATTAGGCGAAACACCGGAAATTAATAACCTGTTTGTCGCCTGCGGTTTTAACTCTATTGGTATTCAATCCTCTGGCGGGGCCGGAAAGGTGCTCGCTGAGTGGATAAAGCAGGGCAAACCGAGCATGGATCTCTGGGATGTTGATGTTCGTCGCACCTTTCCCTTCCAGACCGAAAAAGACTTCTTGTTTGAGCGAACCAAAGAAACGCTGGGATTGCTCTATGATATGCACTGGCCGAATCGTCAATATGAGACCGCTCGCGATATCAGGTTGGGTCCATTGCATCAGCAGTTATTGGATCAAGGTGCAGTGATGGGTGAGGTCGCGGGTTGGGAGCGGCCTAATTGGTATGCCAGAGGCGATGCCACAGCTTACGAATATACCTATGCAAAGCCGAATTGGTTTGATGCCTGTCAGGCTGAGTGTGATGGTATTGCCACCAACGTGGCTGTCTTTGATCAAGTCAGCTATCCCATATTTAGAATCGAAGGACCAGAAGCGCTGGCTTTCCTGCAGTATCTGTCGGGCAATAATATGGACGTTGATATTAACCAGATTGTGTATAGCCAGTGGTTAAATACTGATGCAGGAATTGAATCAGACGTGACTATCACCCGTCTGGATGAAGATCAGTTTATGGTTGTTTCTGCGGCCGCTTCAGAAAGGCGGGATTGGTTCTGGTTGCAGCAGCACAAGGGCAGTTTTGACTGCAATATTTTGCACGATACCGATTCGACTATCATCGGCTTGATGGGACCTCGGTCCAGGGAAATGCTTGCCGGGCTTTGCGATGCACCGGAACAGCTCGTTCAGCAGGCCTATTATTACTCTGAGACCTATACCCTTTCCGGTATACCTGTTCGCTCCAACAGGTTGAGCTATGTAGGTGAATTAGGGTACGAGCTCTGCGTGAGTAAAGCAGATGCTGTTGCGTTGTATCAGCTACTGGTAACGAACGGTAAGGATTTCGGTCTGGTTCATGCGGGATTCCATGCTATGAATTCCTGTCGCATCGAAAAAGGTTACCGGCACTGGGGTCATGACATTCATGATCATATCAATCCCTATCAGGCGGGCCTCGGATTCAGTGTTGACCTTGAGCAGGGGCGGTTTATTGGTCGGGATGTGTTGAGTGCTGCAAAAGGCAGGCAGACCAGGCGTCTGGTTAACCTTGCCATTGAAACAGTCGATGCGCCTTTTATGATTCACGACGAACCTGTTTATCGCAATGGCAATTTTGCCGGCTTGACCACTTCGGCCGCCTGGGGACACCGAGTCGGTAAGAGTTTGGCGGTAGCGGATGTTTCTGATGCAGCGGGTGTTGATGCACAATGGTTAAGGGAAGGCGAGTTTGAAGTCGAAGTGGCGGGCCAGCGCTACCCGGCAAAAGTTCAGTTTAAATCGTTTTATGACCCTAAGGGTGCAAATCTGAAAGTCTAGACGAACCCCAATAGAGGACGACAAAGGTGCAAGCAGGCTTTTTACTCAAGCAGTAATTCGCGCAGCTTAGCTTGTGTCTGCTTATCGATACCAAGGCCCTGTTCAATATACAGCTGAATAGATCCATATTGAGTTTCCATGGCTTTAAAAGCGCCTTCAAGGCTATCTGGAGTAACGCCAATGACTTGCCGAAGTACATCGGGATTCACGGGTGCGGTTGAATTGGCCTGTATTTTATTTACCGTTGTCTCAATATGAGAAGCCAGGACCTGGTTGGTCAGCAGGAAATCCTCCATGACCTGTTGTTTGGATACGCCGAGGGTTAATAATATAATAGCGGCGGCGAAACCGGTGCGATCTTTACCAGCTGTACAGTGGAATAGATGTGGCAGTGCACCCGGTTTAGCCAGGTCCGCCACCCACCGTCCCCATGTCCTGCTAAGGGCGGTATTGTTGATATACTCGGTGCGGTCTGTGAGTGCCAGCAACTCTGCTTCGGATAATTGACCGGAGTAGAATTTTCGGCCTAGTGCAGCCACATCGATTTTCGGGTTATTGATCTCTAGAGTTTGATATTGAATTCGAGGTGACTGCCTGGGCAGTCGAGATGGAGCCAGAGTCCTTTCTGATTCACTGCGCAGGTCGGTTACTACGGCCAATTGCAGTTGCTCAAGATAGTTAAGGTCTGGTTCATTCAAGGTTGCCAGATTATCGGAGCGAAACAGAAGGCCCCATTTGACGCGGCGGCCATCGACCGTTCTATAACCGCCTAAATCCCGGGTATTGCGAGTATTCTCGATGGGGAGCAGGCGGCTTTGTTCTGGCCTGGTGTTTGATAGGTCGACTGTTTTGGATTGATGGCTTGGGTGAGCGGGTTTTTGATTTTGGTTCGGCCTATCGGGGAATGCTGCACTCGGTAGCATCAGTATTGCCAGGATTATAGTGTGTTGTCCTAAAGATTTATAAATCTGGTTCATACTTTGGTCCTTTGAGTCGCTATATTGGCTGTGGCCTGTAATTGAATCTGGGCGCTTTTGTTTCCTGTAAGTCCTCGAAAAGGAGTTCTGATTACCCGATGAGGCAGCATAGTGTTTATCGGCCGTATTTTGCCATGAGGGCTTTTACTTGATCATGAGGAAGTTGGTATACCGTTGCATCGTTAATACCGGTCATGGTTTCTGCGGCAGTCAGGGCATTTAAAATGGCCTCTTCCGTGGCCTCGACGGTTGCCTTGAACAAAGGCTCCATGTGTTCGTTGGGCAGCATTTTAAGGTCGACTAGTTTTTCCTGCGTTATGGCATTAGCAGTGGAGAAAGCGATAAAGATATCACCGGAGAGATTACCGGCATAGGATCCCACCTTTGCCATGCCCATGGGCACTCGTCTGGCCAGGCGTTTAAGCTGATGTGGTAATAAAGGAGCGTCGCAGGCAATTATGACAATGATTGAGCTTTTTTCGGGTGATTCGATTGTTGGCATCTGGGTGGTTATTTCTGTTCCCACGGGTACACCATTGATGATCAGGGCATCGCGCTCACCGTAATTGGCCTGGACCAGAACGCCTAAAGTACAGGCAGTATTTTGGGTCGTGACCAGTCGGGAGGCGGAGCCAATACCGCCTTTAAACTGATGGCAGATCATGCCGGTACCACCGCCCACATTACCCTGCTTGATTTTACCGGTGCTGGCACTCTCCAGGGCTTTGATGACGTGTTCCGCCCTGACATGAAAGCCGTTGATGTCGTTGAGGAAACCATCATAAGTTTCGGCTACGACGGGCAGGCAGAAAGGCATGTTATTGGCCTTGTCATGTTGGTTCATCCATTCAATGATGGCTTCGTGCACTGCACCGATACTGTGGGTATTGGTTGTACAGATCGGTCCGTTTAGTATCCCGGATTCCTCAACCCAGTGCATGCCGGTTAATTCGCCGGCACCGTTTAGTGAGTAGCCAGCCGCAAATACAGGCCTCAAATCTGTGCCTCTGGGTAGGATCGCGGTTATACCAGTACGGATGGGTCCGTTACCTTTTGTGAGTTGTCCCTTGCCCTTGATTATGGTGTGGTGACCTACGGTAACACCGGGGACGTCCGTAATAGCGTTGTATGCACCTGGGGTGCCACGGAGGTTGACTCCCAAGTCTCTGATCTGTGTAACCATGTTTGATACTCTGCTTATAGTGGTGAAGGTAGCAATGGTGGCGTGTCGATGTTTAGCTTGAAGCCGGGATAACAATGGCAGTGTATCCAAGAAGTCTTTTTGATTCACCTGCTGCACAG
>JABIZD010000167.1 GCA_018666555.1 Gammaproteobacteria bacterium | reverse complement strand
CTGGCAGATGGATACTTACGGCAATTTTATGGTGTCTGACAAGGTGTCGATGTGTAATTATCAAGCTAATCGCCTTTGTTGCGATGCGGCAGATCAGGCTATGCAGGTGCATGGAGGAATGGGTTATTCAAGGCACAAACCGTTTGAACATATTTACCGCCATCATCGCAGATACCGCATTACAGAAGGTGCTGAAGAGATTCAGATTCGCCGAATTGCTGGTTACCTTTTTGGTTATATGAAACAACAGGCTCCCAAAGGTGTGATACTGGATTGATATGGCAGGCTTTGAAAGCAAACTGAGGAAAGTGGTCACCGAGCATATACCGGGTTGTACGGAATTGCTTGCTGTCGAAAGACTCTCTGGTGGTGCAAGTCAGGAAACCTACCGGTTGACCCTGTCTATTGATGATCAGAAGGTTCACATGGCTATGCGACGTTCTCCTGGGGGAGAGTATGTAGAGCCGGTAGCGGCTCGTCCAGGCCTGGATGTGGAAGCAATGCTGATACAGGCGGCAAAAGCAGAAGGGGTCCCAGAGCCTGAGGTCTACTACGTACTGCAACGCGAAAACGATCTTGGGGACGGCTTCATAATGCAATGGCTAGACGGCGAGGCGCTCGGGGCCAGGATCGTTCGTTCCAGCGAGTATAGTCAAGTACGACCCGGCCTTGCCAGAGAGTGTGGCCGTATTCTTGCCCGTATACACCAAATTGACCTTGATCAGAACGGCCTGCGGCAGCGATTAAGTCGCATTCCCCCGGAGGCTTTTCTGGAGCAGATGCTGGAGCGATACTATCTTCTCGATACGCCCCAGCCCATGATTGATTACACCGCCTCGTGGTTAAGAGAACATCTTCCCGAGGAATACCGGTTGACCCTGGTTCACAATGATTTCAGAAATGGTAATTTTTTGATTGATAAAAAGGGCATTGTGGCGATTTTAGACTGGGAAGTAGCTCATATCGGTGACCCCATGCGCGACCTTGGCTGGATGTGTACAAATTCCTGGCGCTTCGGCGCGGCACCACCAGTGGGAGGTTTTGGCGAGTATCAGGATTTTTTCGAGGGCTATGAAGAAGTCAGCGGACAGGCCGTTAACGCAGAGCACGTCAAATTCTGGGAAGTTTTCGGGTCATTCTGGTGGGCCATCGGTTGTCTGGGCATGGCCGAGCATTATCGCACTGGTCCAGATCAGACCGTCGAGAGACCGGCGATCGGCAGGCGCAGTTCGGAGTGTCAGGTAGATTGTATAAACTTGATCATCCCTGGAAAGGTTGAATTGGTTGCTGGCGCAGACCGGGTCGATGAGGATATGCCAAGAATCGATGAACTGGTTGTCAGTGTGCGTGATTTCATTCGCGAAGAGGTCATGGTGGAGTTGCAGGGGCGAAACCAGTTTCTGGCTAGAGTTGCCAGTAATTCTCTTGATATAGCGCTCAGAGATATGGCAACTGGTGACGAACACCGGCGGCTTGAACATAACCGTCTCAAAGATTACTTTGGTTCCCAGGATACCTTGGCCGTGCTGCGTTGGCGACTGGTGAAAGCGCTTCGGGATGGATCTGTCGGGATTACAGATGAACGTATAAAAGAACACCTCAGGCAGACCGTTGTTAACCAGATAGCCATTGATCAGCCAAAATATTCTGGTTTTTTGAGGGCTGTTGAGGGCTGTTGAGGGATGGGATTGGGAATTATTAATGGGTTTCAGTTGATTGTAATGATGACTAAAGCATTTCTGCTGGGGTTTCGTAAAGGCCAGAATTATGGTTAACGAATTGGTTGTATTTAATAGGATGAAGATATGGATTTATTCTCTTTAGCGGGGAAGACCGTTGCAATAACTGGCGCGTCTTCTGGTTTTGGGCACCACTTTGCTGGTGTCTTGGCTGCTGCTGGCGCGAACGTAGCGCTGGGTGCGAGACGAACCGAAAAAATAGATAAACGAGTTGAAGAACTTCGGGAGCAGGGCGCGAGTGTTTCTGGATTTAGCTTGGATGTAACTGATGTCGAGAGTGCTCGCGCCTTTTTAGATAGTGCCCAGCAGCAATACGGTCAGGTTGATATTTTGATTAACAATGCTGGCGTGGAATCAGGGGCGAAAACCTTTTTGATGATCGATGAGGATGATTGGGACTATGTCATGAATACTAATCTAAAAGCAGCATGGCAGCTTAGTAAATTATATACCCAGGCAAATGCCGCTCTGGGTTGCTCAGGCAACATTATCAATATTGCTTCCATCACGGCTTATCGGACCATTAAAGGACAGTTTCCTTATGCCGTTTCAAAGGCTGCTCTGGTTAAAGCGACTGAAATCATGGCGCTTGAGGCGGCGAAATTTGGGATACGTGTGAATGCTCTGGCACCTGGCTATATACTCACTGATGTATCCAGGGTCCTGTTAGAAAGTGAACGCTCAGGCGAGTTTGTAAAAGGTATTCCGATGCGTCGATACGGTGAGTTTAAAGACCTTGATGGGCCTTTATTGTTGCTTGCCTCTGACTCATCAAGATATATGACGGGCTCCGTCATCGTCGTTGATGGTGGACATATTTGCTCTGAACTCTGAATTTCAACTAAAAGAGTTGTTAAAAGCGTTTACAAACCGATTGTAAATGATAATAATTCGCATTCAGGTTTGTACAGGTGTTCCATGAAACTGGCTAATTTAAATCCGGAGCTTAGATGTAGAGTTCTCTCTGCTGCTGACGATTATGAAGAACTGCAGAGCAGGTTCTTTGCGCTGGGCTTGTTCCCGGGGGTAGAAGTCAAAGTGTTGCGTAGTGCGCCACTGGGAGACCCGTTGCAGATCAGGGTGGGGTCATCTCTCTTGAGTATCCGAAAACGCGAGGCCGAGTGGATTGAGGTAGAGCAGCTACCTTCATGAAAGAAGGGATTATTGCCCTGGTTGGTAACCCTAATTGTGGAAAAACCACTTTATTCAATGCTTTAACAGGTGCGCATCAAAGAGTAGGTAACTGGCCCGGAGTTACTGTCGAGAAGAAAACGGGGTTGATTAAATCCCAGTCAGTCCCAAGCCAACTAATTGATCTACCCGGTATTTATACCCTGGAACAAAGCCATTTGGGTCGTGATGAACAGATCGCGCTTAACTTTTTACGCGAAGAGTCCTGCGACCTGATAATCAATATTGTCGATTCAGTCAGCCTCGGACGTAGCCTCATTTTGACGCAGCAATTACTTGAAACCGGCAAACCGGTGATTGTGGCGCTGAATATGTTGGACGTAGCGCAATCTCAAGGTATAGAAGTTGATGCCGAGGCCTTATCCGAACGCTTAGGCATCCCTGTTTTCCCTATGGTGGCGTCCCGCCGCCAAGGTGTCGCTGAGATGCTTGATGCCCTTGCTGAGCCTACCTTAAAGGATGCTAATTCAGGTGATATGGAAGGGCTTGCTGCTGCCGGTGCTGAGCGTCAAGTGCAGCGGCATGCTATCGCCACTCGGATTGCTAGCGAGGTCGTTAAGGCTCCGGCGGTTCACTATAGTCCGAGTGAACGCCTTGATACCTTGATGTTAAATCGTTGGCTTGGTATCCCTATCTTTCTGGGAGCAATTTATTTGATGTTCACGCTGGCCATTAATCTCGGTAGCGTTTTCATTGATTTCTTCGATATTCTGTTTGGTGCTGTGTTAGTTGATCTGACAACTGACCTGATGAGCAGTGCGGCCCTGCCGGAATGGCTTATTGTGATTGTCGCCAATGGCCTTGGCGGGGGAATACAATTAGTGGCTACTTTTATCCCGGTCATTGGCTTCCTGTTTCTTTGTCTTTCAATTATGGAGGACTCTGGCTACCTTGCTAGGGCCGCATTTGTTGTCGATCGGCTGATGAGCGGTATTGGTTTGCCTGGTACAGCATTTGTTCCTTTGATCGTCGGATTTGGTTGTAATGTCCCCTCGGTTATGGCGTCGAGAAGTCTGACTAGAGAAAATGATAGGCTGATGACTATCGCAATGGCACCGTTCATGTCTTGCGGTGCCAGGTTGACAGTATACGCCTTGTTCGCCGCCGCTTTTTTTGAAAGTAATGGACAGAATATTGTATTCCTGCTTTATCTGTTGGGTATCGCTATGGCGGTATTCACGGGATGGATTTTTCGTAAACAGATATTTGATGGTCAGGTTTCACCGTCTTTTCAGGAAATGCCTGCCTACCATATACCCATTTTAAAAAATATCATGCTCACCACCTGGTTTCGTCTGAAGAGTTTCATCTTTCGTGCGGGTAAGACTATTGTGGTAGTTGTAGTTTGCCTTAGCTTCCTGAATTCGATTGGAACCGATCGGAGTTTTGGTAATGAAAACACTGAAAACTCAGTGCTATCTGTTATCGGTAAGAGCATTACACCGATTTTTACGCCGATGGGACTGACTGTTGATAACTGGCCTGCGACAGTAGGCTTGTTTACCGGTGTGTTTGCGAAAGAAGCGGTCGTTGGTACTTTAGATGCGCTTTATAGTGGAGCCCAAGATAGTAGCAAGTTATCCCTTGGTGAATCTGTGACGGCCGCATTTCAATCGATAGCTGATAATGCCGCTGGTTTGACTGCTACGTTGACGGATCCGCTGGGGCTAGGAATATCTGATGTTTCCTCGGGTGAAATGGCAGCTGCTGCACAGGGGGTGACCAATGTCACACTGACTCAGATGGCGGCTAAGTTCGGCACAGAGTTTGCTGCGTTTTGTTACCTGGTATTTATCCTTTTATATGCACCTTGTGTCGCGGTATTGGGATCGATAACCAAAGAAGCTGGCTGGCGTTGGATGCTGTTGGTGTTTTTCTGGACAACCGGCCTGGGTTATATCTCTGCTACCTGCTTGTACCAGGTAGGCACTTTCTCAGAGCATAAATGGTTCTCTGCGGGTTGGTTGGCTGCCTGTAGTATTTTGCTTTTGTTGACCATTCGTGGCCTTAAACGACTGGGCCGACAGGCACTTCCAGATCGCCTGATTCCTGTTATACAGGTTTGAATTCAATCAGCTGATATATGTCTGTGGTGTTATCGACCAATGGGTTAGACTCTTTGGCTATTGCGTCCTCGGGAACAAATTATTGGACATTAGAACAAAGCTGTCGTTGCTGCTGGTGGCGGTGTCTTTAATCAGTATGGGATTGCTGGGTGCCTTCGCCTACAGAACATCGGCAGGTATGCTTCAGGAGATATCAATCCGGCAATTGGATGCCCTGGCAGAGGGCAAAAAGCGTGATTTGTTAAAGGTACAGCAGAACTGGCGGAGGACAATACATCTGCTCACTCGGCACGTGGTCAGTCAAGGTCGGTTCAACGGCATTATATCCTCAGAGAAAACAGCCGCCTCCCAAACTTTAATGAACCTCATCTCTCTATACGCTGAGGTGAATGGTATTGCATCCGTAAAGATATTTGATGCCACCGGGGCAGAGTGGGTTACGGTAGGTCAACCGAGTCTGGCAAAACAGCACCTGATGCCTTCTACAGATATTGAGTATAGAGGTACCATTGTAACCGATGCGCAAGCAGTCCAGGTGGTGATGGCTGCTCGCATCATTGATCAGGGAAAACTGGTAGGCGGGCTCGAACTTACCTATGATGCTCGCGATTTGATCAGTATCGCTGAAAACCTCACTGGACTTGGGACGACTGGAGAAGTCCTGATGTTTTCGGGTGGCCTGGAAGGGTCTGCTGTGACCTTGCTGAGTCGTCGGCGGCACATTGGCGCTGTTCAGCAGGGTCAAAAATTAGAATTTGCAGAAATGTCTGCAGATATCCAAGCAGCGCTGAAGAACGATGTCGAACCATCGAGCCAGGTTATGGACGATAGAGGCCAACTGGTCTGGATGGCTAGCCGATATATTCCCGAGCTTGAGTGGGGTTTAGTCGTTAAGGTAGATGCATCTGAAGAAGAGGTAAGATCGGAGTTACTGTTAACCGCATTGGTCGATATCGGATTGTCAGTTTCGGCGTTTGCTATTCTTGGTGGCGCACTGCTTGGCCTTTATTTCGCAAGACCAGTCCAGCAATTAGTCGACGTAGTGCAAAGGTTTAATGCCGGAGAAAATGACGTTAGGGCGACCATTCAGGGGGATGATGAAATTACTTACCTGGCTGCAACTTTAAATGACTATCTGGATACAGTCAGTAGTCCGAGTAAAAGAACTGATGATGCCTGAGTTTCTTGACACGTTAAAATTGTTTGGCGGGTTTGTTTATTTACTCATGGGTGGTGAGTTACTGGTTAGGGGTGCTCTAGCCTTTTCAAAGAGAACCAGAATCCCCGCGGTCGTCGTCGGAATGACGGTTGTTGCCATGGGGACGTCTGCTCCAGAGTTAATGATATCGATATTGGCGGCGCTTTCCGGCCATCCAGACGTGGCGGTTGGGAATGTGATCGGGAGTAACATAGCTAACGTATTGTTAGTGTTGGGGGTTCCTTTACTGTTATACCCGATAGCTACAAATCAGCCTGGATTGCGCTGGCAGACTAGCCTCATGATTGCCGTATCAATTTTTTTTATCGTATTGTGTTACTTCCAGCCGATCACCATATTTGGAGGAATTTCACTGGTGTCAGTATTGGTAGTCTTCCTGATTGCCAGTGCCAGAGGCGTGGCGATTCTGCCGAATGTGGAGGATGCAGAGGAAGAGCTTAAAGGCATTGGCCTACCTTCGCACCCGAGTACGATCCTGCTACTCATTGTTCTTGGTTGCATTGCTTTACCGTTGGGAGCTGATCTTGTAGTTCGGGGCGGGGTGGGTCTGGCGGCATCATGGGGGATTAAGGAGAGCGTCATTGGCCTTAGTCTTGTCGCGCTTGGTACCTCGTTACCTGAGTTGAGCACCACTTTGGTGGCAGCTTTCCATAAAAATAGTGACGTTGCCATTGGTAATGTGATTGGCAGTAATCTGTTCAATATTCTGGCTATTTTAGGGATTACTGCGATCCTGACCGACATTCCAGTGTCCGCAGATTTCATGGAGTTTGATATATGGGTCATGCTCGCAGCGAGCTTGACGCTCTGGATCGCAGCGCTTTTGAAGGCTTCTTTGGGACGGTTGATGGGTGCTTTTTATCTTGGTTCGTACCTGCTGTATATCTGGATATTGTTTTAATAGGCAGCATAAAGAGGATTCACTAAGTGGCTTCTAAATTTAACCAGTCTACGGCTATTGCGGTTGTAGTGGCCAATATGATCGGAACAGGCGTATTTACCAGTCTTGGATTCCAGCTCATCGATATTAAATCAGTTTTTGTCTTGATGATGTTGTGGTTAGTCGGTGGAATTACGGCGCTTTGTGGTGCCTTAACCTACGCAGAACTCGGTGCCAACCTGCCTCGATCTGGTGGTGAGTACAATTTTCTTGGGCGGATTTATCATCCGGCCATGGGCTTCATCTCAGGCTGGATTTCAGTTTCGGTGGGATTTGCGGCTCCCATCGCGCTGGCAGCGATGACTTTTGGGGCCTATTTTAGCTCTGTCGTGAGCTGGGCTGACTCTGGGGTTTCGGCGGGCTTGCTGATTTTATGTCTGACCTGTCTACATTGCTATAGTCATCAAACCAGCGCTCGAACCCAGGTCATTTTTACCAGTATAAAGGTATTGCTGATTCTAGCCTTCTGCTTGTTGGTGTTTTTCTTTTCAGATACCAGGCAACCGATTTCATTGATACCGGTAGAGGGTGATGTGGCAGTCCTAACGGGTGGTGCATTTGCAGTGTCGTTGATTTATGTGAATTATGCCTATACAGGTTGGAATGCAGCTACTTATATTCTTGATGAGTTGGATGCTCCGCAGAAAAACCTACCGCTTGTGTTACTCATAGGCACTAGTGTCGTTATTGTCTTTTACTTGATGCTCAATTTCGTGTTTTTATTGAGTGCGCCCGCTGAAGCCTTGACCGGAAAAATAGAAGTGGGTCTTATAGCCGCTGAATATGCCTTTGGGGAGCAGGGAGGCAGGCTGATGGGATTAATGTTAGCCGCGCTGCTGATTTCAACGGTCAGCGCTATGCTCATGACAGGACCACGCGTGCTTCAGGTGATTGGTCAGGATTTTCGAATTTTTCGGTTTCTTTCAAGAACGAACCAAACCAATTTGCCTATCAGTGCCATTATCTGTGTCGCCGTGCTGGCGGAAATATTAGTACTGACCTCGACTTTTGAATCGGTACTGGTGTTTTCAGGTTTTGTGTTAGCGCTGAACACCTTATTCACCGTCGGCGGCGTCTTCGTGATGAGAGCTAAAGGTATGGCTAAAGCAGGTGCATATCGAACATTCGGTTATCCATTTACGCCTCTTATTTTTCTCTTGCTGACCGCCTGGACACTGGTTTATATATTGATCCAGAGGCCCCAGGAGGGATTCTCAGGGTTGGCGATCATAGCAGTAGGGCTTGCCCTTTATTGGATTTCAAACAGGTTTTCACTGCAATCCTAACGGATAGCATGTTGCCCCTTAAACTCGCCGTCTGGTACCGCGCTTTAATCAGAAGCGTGATGCCGTTAAGGTTACATCTGCATTCGCCCAAACGGTATTAAAACGAGCCTCGACTGCTGCTGAAGCCTTACCTTGTGCTGATAAAGCCTGCATCAGACCGTATAGTGCCCAGCCATTTCGTGGGTATCTTTCTAAATTACGCTGGTAGACCTGTTCTGCCTCTAGCGCCATACCGGAAACCAGAAGCGCTTTACCCAGGGAAAGCCGGCTAGGGTAATACCAGAAGGGGGGTTCGGTGTAGGGTAATTTATCCTGCACCCCGACCGCTGTCGTAAAGTGACTGATTGCCAGTGCCGGATCGTTCTCAGCCAGGGCAATTTCTCCGGATGCAAGTTCGTCGGCAATTTGCAGAAGCATCGAAGCTGGATAGGCGATTGAGTCGAGAAACAGGATATCCTGATTCTCTTTATATTGACCGATAGCAACCTGTTCGGCTCGAGCGCTGGCGATATCACCTTTGTTGGCATAGGCAACAGCGCGAGCATAGTGCCAGATACCGTTAGCGTACTCGAGTCTTTCTTCTGGAGCATTTTCTTTTAAAATCTCATCCCAAAGCCCGAATTGCACTAGTGACTGGACGGGAATGGTTTTGAAAAATTCAACACCAGGGAACTGATCAATCATCTCGATCTTAACGTTATTAGCAACTTTCTTGCCCGCCTCTATCGCTACAGCACTTCTGCCTTCCATGCTCGAAGAGGACCACAGAAAGTGGATATTGTGGGGGTAGTAGGCGGCTGGATAGAACCCCTGAGCATTACAGGCTGCAATATATTGCTCGTCGACTGCAGCAGCAAGTTCATTGGCGCGTGATGCATCAGCATATCGACCGATACGATAGTAAATATGAGAAGGCATATGGACTAGATGACCTGCACCGGGAACCTGATTAAGTAACTGGTCAGCGGTTTGCTCGGCTCGTTCAGGATCTGAGGAGGATTCAACGGCATGAATATAGAGATGCAGTGCCATGGGGTGTTGCGGGTTCCTTTCCAGTACCATCTCGAGGGTATCTATTGCTTCCTGGGTGAGTGGTTTTGGGTTGTCTGCATCTATCCAATAGTCCCAGGGCATAGTATTCATAATGGCCTCCGCGAATAAAGAGGCAGCATCATCATCGTCCGGATATTTGTTCGATAAGTTCCGCATCGCCATCACATACTGCTGATCCAATGGAGCCCTTTCGGTATTCGGATCACCGTTATAACGCGTTGCCAGGGCATCGATATAGTCCTGTTCCTGTTGCGAGGCTGTGGCCTTCAATGCCAGTGCCTTTGTTATTGCGGCATGTGCAGCGATGCGGTCCTGGTCAGCCATAATAACGGCACCGTCGCTGGTGACATTAATATTCGGCCCCAATGCTAATGCCTCTCCCCAGAAACACATAGCACATTGCGGGTCGAGTTTCTGCGCTGCTTTAAATGAGCGAACCGATTCGGCGTGATTGAAGGCGAAGTCGATGGTGAGACCCTGGTCGAAATAACGTTGTGTATAGGCAATATTGCTGGATATGGGGTGGCTGTGATTGCCCATACCCT
The DNA here is from genome assembly GCA_018666555.1 of Gammaproteobacteria bacterium. GTDB lineage: Bacteria > Pseudomonadota > Gammaproteobacteria > Pseudomonadales > Azotimanducaceae > UBA9926. The sequence goes on along the minus strand of JABIZD010000167.1, from coordinate 14,989 downwards.
CAAATAGAGGTGCGCCAGCGCGAGTTGCGACTGCCAATGCGGTTTCTTCGCTCGCACAGCCGCTGATTGCCACTAGAGTTGATATTAGTCCAGTAAAGATGACTTTGCGCATCAGATCCGACTCCTAGATTAGAAATATTCTTACTATTGTGAGTGTAATCCATTAAGCCGATGAAAGCATGAGGACTGCAGACGATTTTGGGCCATGATGCATAGATCATGGTATAGCTAGTCAAGCCAGATCCTGCTTTTGCTATGGTCGTTAAGGGAATGGTTACTGTTAGCATGAAAACTGTCTCAGTTAGCTAGAAATCTGTTTCAGTTCGCTATAAACCTGTGATCGGTTAATAAGCCAAGCGTTGCTGCTGTTGAGAACGCAATTGCTGTTACCGAAGTGAATTTGCCCTGCTACTAACAGGCGTTGGCTATTACTGACAAGCGATTGGTGTTACTAATAAAATGTCCTCAATTCAATTATTGGGCAGGGTTTTGGTGGCAGTGTGATATCGAAACCAGCTTTGGCAGCCTGCATATTTTTCATCCTAAGCAGCGAAGGAGTATGATAGGCCAGGTTAATTGTTGATTTTGGTCTGATTTTCACGATCTGAGCACTTTGGGAGGGATAGATGCGCCAGCCAGTCAGTTACATTCGGCAAACCAGAGATTTGTATGACAGTCTCGGCTATCAACCATACAACTGGTTTGAAGCAGGTTCTGCGCCAGATTTTGTAAAGCCGGGTAAGTCCCTGGCAGAGAGTAGACTGGGGGTGCTCTCCACAGCGGGCACCTATGTTGCCGGTCAGGTCGCCTACCACTATAAAGACGATACCAGTATAAGGGTGATTCCCAGTTCGACTTCAGTTGAGGAAATTCGATTTTCGCACGTGACTGAAAATTATCTGGTGGATGCCCGTCAGGATCCGCGTTGCGTATTTCCCATTCAGGCGTTAAAGAAATTAGCCGATCAGGGTGTTATTGGCAGCCTGGCAGATAATTATTTCTCCTGTATGGGCGGGATTTATTCACAAAGGCGAGTGACAGCAGAGTTGATCCCTGCGTTAGAAGCAAAGCTCCATTTTGAGGAAATTGACCTATTATTGCTGGTGCCTTTGTGACCCGTGTGTCATCAGACCGTGTGTCTGATTGCACGCCATCTTGAATCGGCAGGGCTGCCGACGCTGATAATGGGAAGCGGCCTGGATATCCTGCAGGCAGGTAAACCACCCAGAGCAAGGTTTCTGAATTACCCTCTGGGCTTCGAAGCAGGGCAGCCATTTAATGAAGAGAACCAATTAGCAGTATTGGCTGCGGCGATCTCTGGGTTTGACGATATGACCGAGCCAGGTATTGAACCCGTGAATTTTAACTGGGAACAAGGCTGGCAGATGATCTCTGATCGAGACAAGCATTCAGCCGGATCTGATTTGCGGTCTGAAAGAGATGCAACACCTCGGTATCAAACCCTGCGCGATAAAGAATTGGCAGAAGGAAGCTGATATGAATGACCGGAAAATCAGGAATATACTTGATAGCTGCAAAACAGTAGCCATGGTTGGTCTATCGGCTAACTGGTTTCGCCCGAGTTTTTTTGCTGCAAAATATTTGCTCGAGAGAGGTTACCAGGTAGTCCCGGTGAATCCCAATTATGATGAAATTCTAGGGCAGACCTGCTATCCCGATCTCGCCTCAATTCCACATCCAGTTGATATTGTTGATTTGTTTCAGCGAGCTGACCAGGTAGAGAAGTTTGTGCAACCGGCCATTGATATGCAGGCAAAAGTACTTTGGTTGCAGCTCGGCATCATTAATGAAGAAGCTGCAGCTCAGGCGACTCAGGCAGGATTGGAGGTGGTCATGGATCGTTGCATGAAAATTGAATACGCCCGTTTATTTGGCGGGCTTAGCTGGATGGGGGTGAACACCGGGATAATTTCCTCGAAGCGTCCCAGGGTTCTGCCGTAAAGGTTAATTGGAAGAGGTCACCATGGAAGATCATGAATTCGGGATTGAAACCCGTTGCCTGCATGCGGGTCAGATACCGGATCCCGCGACAGGGGCCAGGGCAACACCTTTGTATCAGACTGCAGCCTATGTTTTTGATGATACTGACCACGCCGCTAGTCTGTTCAACCAGCAGACTTTTGGTAATGTCTATAGCCGCATGTCCAATCCGACCACGGCGGTATTTGAAGAGCGTATGGCGTCGCTTGAAGGTGGCAGAGCGGCTCTAGCGGTTGGCTCAGGTATGGCAGCTCAGATGACGGCGTTACTGACTCTGCTGAAGCAAGGCGATGAACTCGTGTCTGCGAGTACGTTGTATGGCGGAAGCTATTCACAATTTGACGTAACCTTCAGGCGAATGGGTATTGATACCGTATTCGTCGATCCTGATGATGCCGATAACTTTCGAAAGGCCATTACAGAACGTACCAAAGTGGTATATATAGAGACAATTGGTAACCCTTCTAATAACTTGATTGATATACAAGCCGTGGCGAAGATTGCCCATGATGCTGGTATTCCCCTCATGGTGGATAATACTTTTGCTACGCCTTTTCTGTGTCGCCCATTTGAACATGGCGCGGACATAGTGGTGCATTCTGCGACTAAGTTTATCTGTGGGCACGGTACTTCAATTGGTGGTGTCATCATCGAATCCGGTGAGTTCCCCTGGGATAATGGTAAATTTCCAGAAATGACACAGCCGTCCAAAGGCTATCATGGCCTCAGGTTTTACGAGACTTTTGGTGATTTTGGTTTCATCACCAAGTGCCGGCTTGAAACCCTGAGGACATTGGGCGCGACGTTAAGTCCATTCAATTCTTTTTTGTTTCTGCAGGGCCTTGAAACGCTGCATATCAGGATGGAGAGACACGTTCAGAATGCGATAAAGGTCGCTGATTTCTTAAATCATCATAAATCGGTAGCTTGGGTCAAATATGCCGGACTGGCCGACAACCCCTATCATGACCTTGCGCAGAAATACTTGCCAGACGGAGCAGGAGCAATTTTGACCTTTGGCATTAAAGGTGGCCGGGCGGCAGGTGTGAAGTTTATAGAAAATGTAGAATTTCTCAGTCATCTTGCAAATGTTGGCGATGCAAAGACGCTGATTATCCACCCAGCATCTACCACACACCGGCAGTTAAATGATGAAGAACAGGCAGCCGCGGGCGTCTCTGCGGATATGGTTCGCATCTCAGTTGGTCTTGAAAGCATTGAAGATATACTTTGGGATATTGAACAGGCTCTTGCTGTTTCTCAGACACCGGCAATTGCTTAGAGGTCCAGTCTCGTGATGGCTTGTAGCGTAAAATATCACCACGCGGTCTAAATAGAGCACGATTAATGCTGAGCACCTGGGGTGTGGTATCGGTTTTAGCAATAGAGTGTTAACTTAATGCCTATTTGAGAGAATAGATTGACGCAATTCTCAGTACAGCGACGTGATCATTTATTTTTTGCTGTTCTAGTTTCAGTAATGGCCCATGCGTTACTTTTTTCGTTTGACCATCTTGGTTTCAAAACGACGCAATCCAGGCAATCAGGCCAGGTCCTAAGCATGGTGTTAAAAAAAATCCGGCCTGCCAGGTCGGCGGTGATCGATAGCCAGAGCAGGGTATTGCTGGATCAGCCGGTTTCACAGGTAGTGGCAGAGGAGATTGATGGATCAAGGCGTCTACAGCATGGACCTGTCGGCACAGCCCCTGAAGAGCAGGAACGCCTTGGCGAACCGTTGAAACTGGACCAGGTGAGTGGCTGGGAGCTATACCGTCAGGCCATCTTAACCATCCGTGAAGGCTCATTCACTCCGCTTTCAAGACAACGAACCTTTAGCGTCGATGATCTACCGCTGAAGCGCCATTCTAAGCCAGGATCATCGTCCCGGCCCAGCTTATTAGCGCCATTGATTTCTCAACCAAGTCGATCTGAGATAGTGGATGATTTTGGTCAGAGCATGGTTAAAGTCTCAGATGGGTTTGGGAATATTGTTTGTATGCAGGAACGCAGAGACTGGAGTGACGGGGGTATACATTTTAAGGGGGCGGCCGACCGAATGAGGAATCCTGCCCTGATGTATCGCCTTAGTAAAGAGCATTGTGGTCACCTCGATTAGCCTTTATGGCCGGTTTGATCGGATCGAGCGGGGCTACTATTGGATCCGTTATAAGGCTCATGTGAGGATCCTAAACACCTTTGACGCAGCAAGAAAGCCCTGGCCAGAATCTGCTGTAACCGCCCTCTGGTTGATGACGAGTCGGGTTGGGCGCAGTAAGAAAAATGACGCTAATATTGACGGAGTATGTAAACAGCAGTTTGTTTTAGTGCAGTCCTGCTTGTTCATGATTGATCGACGTCGAGGCTCAGTTTTATCACCGATTTCGTATAGATATAATGGATTACCTGCTGTGCTTAAAGGGATACAATCATGTTCAGCCTGATCGACTGGTTTGTGGTGGGCGTCTACCTAGTTGGAACCACTGTGCTCGGTCATCGGTTGCGTGGGCCTCAGACGGATACTAAAGACTTCTTCCTGGGTAATCGAGACGTTCCATGGCAGGCAGTAACCGCCTCTTCAGTTGCAACCACGATCAGTGCGGTGACATTCATTTCAGTTCCGGCATTGGTATATGCAGATGGTGGGAACCTGGTTTATCTTCAGTTTGCCCTTGCGGGAATCATTAGCCGTATTATCGTAGCCTATTGGTTGCTGCCGAGATATTATCAGGATCTGTATTTCAGTCCTTATGATTATGCCAGCAAAAGCCTGGGCTCCTGGTCAGGTCGATTTGCATCTTTGTTGTTTCTTGTCGGCGGTGTGCTCGGCCAGGGAGTGCGAGTTTATGCTACCGCCCTGGTGCTAGAATTGCTCACTGGCTGGGCACTCAGTCAGAGTATTATGTTGATCGGTATATTCAGTATTCTCTGGACCTGGATGGGGGGGATTCGGACCGTCATATGGACCGATGTAGTGCAGTTCTTTGTGTTGATTGGCAGTGCTCTTTTTGTACTGGTTTTTATCCTAGGCAAGGTAGATCAAAGTTGGAGTGAAGTGCTTGATCTAGCTGACGCTTCTGGAAAATTAGACCTGGTTGACTGGTCCACCGACCCAAGAGTAGCGATGACCTTCTGGGCCGCCCTACTAGCGATGCCTTTCCAAAATGTGGCTGTTTACGGCACCGATCAGCTTTTCGTGCAACGGCTACTTTGTTGTAAAGATGAAACAGCTGCAAGAAAGGCGGTTCTCTGGAGCACGATCGGAGAGATTGTCCCCATGGTCATGTTAGCGGTTGGGTTACTGCTCTATGCCTTCTACCAGCAGTATCCGATGGCGGCCGAGTTCTCGATATTGGTGACTGAGCGGAGCGACCGGGTATTTCCTGTGTTTATTCTCTCTGAACTGCCTGCTGGCATCCGCGGACTTATGATTGCTGGGCTGCTCAGTGCAGCTATTTCCAGTCTCGATTCTATTCTTGCTGCACTATCCCAGATAACCTATAAATTGCTATTCTCGGATAGGTTCAAGATTTTTTCCGCAGTTGATGTAAGCAGGGCAATCGTCCTGGTGTGGGGGTTAGTCCTATGCCTGATGGCTTATGCCATGGCCGATTCTCGATTGAACCTTATTGATCTAGCATTCACGATGACAACCTATACCTATGGCCCTCTGCTAGGGGTTATGGTGATGAGTATGATTGGCATGCGCCGGGGCTACCTGGTTATCCCTGCGGCCCTGGTCAGTATTATGCTGGTTGTGGCATTAAACCACCCGGGCCTGGTGTTGGCGTCGAAAACCGACGCAGGCCCACTTCTGGCTTGGCCGTGGTTGTTTCCAATTGGGACAATATCTTGCCTTTTGCTCGCTTATGGTAGTGATTTAATGGGTTGTTACGGTGATAAATTAAAGGTTAGTTGATGCCTTTGTGCCAACCCCGTGCAGCGATAGTTTTAGTCTGTTGTTATCGGGAAATCAAAGTAGCGATCCGGATAGGGTTCTGGATTGAATGTAAAGTGCCACCATTCCTTTGGGTAGTTAATAAATCCATGCGTTTTTAATATGCTGGCCAGAAACTGCTTGTTTTGTCTGGCTGCAGTACTGACCAGGGCATTTTCAGTATGGCTTAGGCTATCAAAGCAATCATAATCAGAACCAAAATCGAGGTGTCCTGCAGCTTGAGATCGTTTGTAGTCGGATTGGCAGTGTATGGGTCTTTCCGGCTCTACCCCATCGTCTTCAGTCAGTTGCCGCGAGGGCAAAGTCCTTCTGATGGTCAGGTCGACCGTGGAACCTCTGCTATGACCCGAGCGCTCTGCAATATAGCCGGCGTTAAATAACTCACGCTTGGCGACCCTGGGATAGAAGGCTGTTTTCATCTCCTGCCGGGGTTGGCTGGCCCATTGGACAAAGTCATCAACTGCATGTTGAGGTCGATAACAATCAAAGATAACAAGACCGAAGCCCGATTTGTTTAGAATTTGGTGAACTTTAACCAACGCTTTTGCCGCTGGCTGAGTTAACCAGCAGGCACTGGTATCATAGCCATAAACCGGTCTGCCTAGAAAATTGTGCGAACTTGCGTAGCGCATCTCCAGATGTATGGTTGGGTCTAGATCCAGAAGGTTAACAAAGTCATCCGGACGTTGCTCACTGATACTAAAGCTACAATACAGGGTCAGCAGGATATTGATAAATGGCCTAGCCAGGCCTGGAGTATTCGAACTCCGGGGTTTAAAGCTGATTTTTGTAAAGTATTTTCTTTGAGCGCCGATACCAGAGTTTCTCATTATCAGTTTTAAACCAGCGGTCCACTTTGATGGCTATAGACCGAGTTTTATTGGCCTACGGGTTGTATTTGTTCTTTTTTCACCTGTCTGTCGGCCGTTATAGGGACGGGTCTTCAATTGTTTTTGTTAGTCTTGGGTATGCCAACAAAGTCACCTGGCCTCTTCTCTGCATTTGCCAACATGGCTTCCTGGATCTCCTCCACCTTCAGATGAGAAGCATTCCACAAGGCAATATAGTCCAGGCCATCGGCGGTCGAGTGATCTCTCGCATAATTGATCATCTTCTTGCAACCATATACAGCCAGTGGTGCCTTTGATGCGATTTCAGCTGCGATCTCCATGACCGCCTTTAACAGGCTCTCCTGGCCGTCGTAGACTTCGTTAATTAAGCCCATCTGTTTTGCTTCGGTGGCTGCGACGCGCCGTCCAGTATAGGCCAGCTCTTTTACATAGCCTTCGGGTATCAGTTTTACCAGTCTAGGGAAGGTGCCTACATCAGCGGTCATACCGATATTGGTTTCGAAAATGGTAAGGAATGCATCAGCGGTGGCATAGCGGATGTCACAAGAGGTCACCAGGTCGACACCGCCACCAATACAGCCACCTTGAATCGCCGCCAGGACCGGTACTCTGGCTTGTTCAATACAATTGAATGACTCCTGCATGTGCAGGACATTGCTATAGAATGCCGAACCCGCCTGGATGCGCCTGGTTTTTTCGTCAGTTTCGGATGCCGATTGCCCTACGCCGGCAAACGAGGATACATCTAGGCCCGATGAAAAGTGCGGGCCTGTTGATGAGATAACGATAACTCTGGCTTCAGCCTGTTGATCAATTTGTTTAATAATTTCCGGTAATTCTTTCCAAAACTGAGGGTTCATGCTGTTACGTTTTTCAGGTCGATTGAGTTGTACGTGGGCGATTTTGTTATTCATGGAAACCTCAAAACACTCGTACATTTTTGATCTCTCCCTAGGATGATAAAATTAGGCCAATACCGGTGCAGCTTAATAAAGTTGGAATTCCAGTGCAGTAAACAGGGTGATTCCTGGGGCATTATAGCCAAAAACCTCTTCATATTGCTGGTCTAGTAAATTACTGACCTGAAGTTTCAATCTCAGTCTGGACGAGAGCCTGTGCGTTACATCTAGGCTGGTTAAAGCAAATTTTTCCAGGACGACCCTTTCTTGATAGGGTGGGTAGGGTGGATAGAAGTCATCCTGTTGGGTCCCCGTTATTATGTAACTTAGGCTTGCTTGGGTGTTCTCACTCTCATAACTGAGACTCACTGAACCAGTATGTCGTGGCCTCCTGATTTCCATAGCACCGGACAGTTCCTGTGAGTCCAGGTAAGTGTAACTGGCCTTTATTGCAACAATGGTGGTTGGTGCCCAATGCATACTGAGTTCAAATCCGTTTCGGCTGGATTTCCCCTGCTCATTGATGGCGGTGAAGCTGTATTGCTCAGGGATATAAGAAAATCCATTGATTTCGTTTTTCAGGTGGTTGGAGAACAGGTGGCCTTCAAGTGTCAGGGCGAGATTCTGGAAACGCTGGCGTAATCCTATTTCATAAGAAAGGGCTTGTTCTGGCCTCAGGTCCGGGTTGCCAATAAATGAATTAAAGTAACCAAAACGTTCAGTGAAGGAAGGGTTTTTGATCGCTCGGCCCGCCGCAAAGGAAATTTTAGTATCGCCATTGTTGAGTAGTCCTGCCAGAGTCAATCGCCAGCTTAAACTAGATTGAAAGTCTGAGTTATGCTCTGACCGCGCACTCATAGAGAGTCCGAATTTAGCCTTGCTGTATCGGTATTCGCTGGCAACCGCCCGGCTTAATGTTGATAGGTTTTTGTTTGGATTTCCAAACAGGCTGATCGGTCCTTGTTGCTCAAACGTTTCTCTTTCGGTCTCGATTATCCCGGTAAAACGGTGATTTTGGTTATGAAACGATAATTGATAATCAAGATGCTGGCGTTGGCCCTGGGTTGCGGTGTCTGCTTCCGGAAATGTGTAGTTGGCATTATCGCTGGCATTTAAACCGAGCCGTAAATGTTGGCTCAGGTTGTCATTATTGTTGTAGCTTAAGGTGATACCGCCATAGCCCTGTTTGCTCTTGGTCCGGAATGGCGCATCTACTGGCAGCCCTGTGGTGATAAAGTCAACGTCATCATATTCGGTCTGGCTTCGAGTAGTTCGTAGACTCAGAGCGAGGTGATAGGTGTCATTGAGCTGTCTATGGAGACCAGCGGATAAAGTGGTATTTCGATAACCATCTTCTTCGGTCCCGACGCGAGATGCATTTTCGCCCCGGCTGCTAATTGACTCCAGTCCTAGCGAAACAGCCGTTTCATCAATGTGAAATCTGTTTGAGATACTAAACTGTTGGATGTCCTGCGAGCCGATACCCAGTTGCATCACAGCATTGTCTTTCGCGCCGGCCTGGTTGGTGATGATATGAATCACTCCGGCGAGGCTGTCGCTACCCCATATGGCGCTTTGCGGACCGCGTACTATTTCAATCCTTTGAATCTGATTTGGCAATAAATGTGCAAAGTTAAATTCACTTCCCTGGCTGACGTCATTGGCCTCGATACCATCGATCATTACAAGGATCTGATTAGCTTCAGCACCGCGTATCCTAATCTGGGTCAGGCTTCCGGCAGGCCCGACCTGACTGACGCTTAGCCCAGGAACGGTTCGGAATAGCTCCGAGAGTGATAGCGGATTACGCTTCTGGATTTCTTCCTGATCGATAATAGTGATGGCGCTGCCTGTCTTGTCGGAAATAACGGGCAATCTGGAAGCGGTGACAGTAATCTGTTCTAACTCATTGGTTTCAGGCGTTGAAGTGCTGTCGGGTCTGGCTGCTTGTGACAGGCTGAGCAAGCATAAAAGGGCGAGAAATTGGAACTGATTTGAAAGGAAACCTACATGATACATAGTTGACTCCCGCTCCCGCCGAGCGATTGAAGTGATATTCCCGGCAGGAATTGGAGGTTTTCTGTGACCGCCCGCCGCAGTAATTTGCCTAAATAAGCGAAGGCCGGTCTCCGGGCTTGCGAGTGGAGCATGCCTGTGATGCTCTGGTCTCATCGCCTTCCCATGATAATTCACAGTGGCTATAGATGAGGCGCCTCGCCTACCGTTGCGGGGGCAGCGCCGGCTTTAGAAGTGTAACTTCTGCACCGGCTTCCCGTTTAATACTGTTATCCCTTAACTGAGGGGTTCAGTACACCTTGACTCAATAGACCCGGCAAGGTTAATCGCCAAGTGGTTGCTGGTCAATAAAAAACTCAGCATCCTTTGTCCAGCGGATTGGATTCTGGTGAGTCAGTCCGGCTTGATCGGTTCATCAGTTTGAAATTGAAAAGCAAACGGGCTTTGCTACTAATGTATAGATTCATCAGACCTGATTGGTGCTAATGGAATAGACTGGTTAGTGCCAATCTCAGTTATAGGCGTTATTTTAATACCGAACGGCCTTAATCGTGCTTTTATAGGTTTCCCCCAGTCTCTGCCACGAACCGGAATTGATTTCGTGCGCGTCAGTGTTTCCAGCGGTGTTCACTTGTATTTGAGCCGTCGGAGTGTAGGTTAGTTGTGGTATCCTCACAGAATAAAGTCAGGGACCTTTGTGTGGCTCCTCTGGTCTGGTTGAGTCAGGTGAACTGCATTGCCATTGTATGCTTAAAGCCTCGGTTAAAAGCAGGCTAGTGCGCGCTGCACTGAACATAATTTTAGGAATAGAGCAGCAAGACCATGGTTTTTTCAGCCCTTAAATGCCCAGCGTTAATGCTCCAGAGGTGAGTCACAATGCAGGAAACTCTTAACAGGCGTTTTACTTCTCAGACGATTAAAGCAGATACCATCGCCGGTATAACCGTGCTGTTTATTACGATTCCCCAAGTGATTGCTTACGCGTTTCTAGCCGGTATGCCTGCTCAGGCTGGTCTCTACGCTGCGCTCGTTGCTTTGTGCCTTTATGCCATCTCGGGTACCAGTAAAGTGCTGGCGGTAGGGCCTACAGCGATAGTGGCAATGATGACGCTACAGATAACCTCAACTTTTAGTGAACCTGGCAGTGCAGAATATATTGCCGCGGCAACTAAATTAGCACTGCTGACTGGTGCAGTTCTGCTGTTTTTAAGGGCTATACGTTTCGGTTATGTCATTAGCCTGCTTAGCCATGCAGTTGTAGCGGGTTTTATTACTGCTGCCGCTGTCCTGATTATCGGTAACCAGTTTCCGGCGGCATTAGGGCTACAAGGCCTCAGGGAAATGAACCTAGCTGCGCAAATGGTCTATCTGGGGCGCCAATTGGCAGATTTAAATGCAGTTTCTCTGGCGATTTCTCTGGGTTCGGTGGTTTTCCTGGTGCTGTGTAAAAGCTATTTGGTCAGATGTTTGGTTGTTGCGGGTTTTAAATCTGTTAATGCAGAGATTTTAGCTAAGTCAGCACCAATGATCGTTGTCATTCTGGCGATTGGCTTCTCGGCATATTTTAATTTTAATGTTAATTACGGAATTGAGATTGTAGGCATAATCCCGGTTGGACTGCCTGAGTTGTCCTGGTTATTGCCCACTCTGGACGAAGCGACTCAGTTATTGCCCGGATCCATTCTGATAGCGATGATCATCTTTCTGGAAAGCATCAGTATCGGTTCGGCAATGGCCAGTAAAAAGAGACAGAGAATTGAACCGAACCAGGAATTGCTCGCCCTGGGTGTTGCCAATCTTGGCGTTGCTGGAGTAGCTGGCTTTCCAGTTGCAGGGAGTTTTGCAAGAACGGCAGTCAATTTTGCCAGTGGCGCTGTATCGCAACTAGCTTCGTTGATTACAGCATTTTTCCTTGTGGTGACCCTGCTCTGGTTCTCCGAGTGGTTTTTTGCATTACCAACTGCAGTATTAAGTGCGATTGTCATGGTTTCTGCGGCGCAGTTGATTGATATACCAAGAATCCGGGAGTTAATTGGCTATTCCGGTTCGGATGCAGTTACCTTTATCGGCACGTTCCTGATGGTGATCGTGATGGGAGTAGAGATTGGTTTGCTAAGTGGGGTTTTTCTATCGATTGTATTTTTACTGCGGAGAAATTCGCGGCCACACATGGTTGAAGTAGGTCGTTTGGCCGGCACAGAGCACTTTCGCAATAAACAACGGTTTGAAGTAGAAACTTTAAGCCATTTAATACTACTGAGAGTGGATGAAAGTCTTATCTTTGCTAACGCACGTCATGTAGAGAGTTTTGTTTATGATCAACTTGCCGGGAGGGCAGAGGTTACCAATGTGGTTTTGATTTGTACTGCAACCAATTTTATAGATGTTACCGGACTGCTCATGTTAGAAGACCTGAATGAGAATCTTAAGGATGCGAAGATCAAGCTGCATTTCGCTGAAATTAAAGGCCCTGTCCTGCAGCAGTTGGAGAATACCACCCTGATTCAAAACCTGACCGGCGAATTATTTTTAACTGCAGATCTCGCCATGAAGACATTATCTGACTAGCTACATCTGATTAGCTACACGATGGTGAGCCAAAAGCGGATCGAAAGGGAGTCAGGCTTTGATTGGTTCAATCAGATAATCAACCAATGACTCTCCCTGAAAGGTGAATTTGCCTCTTAAAGTTTCTCCTTTCAGCACTCTAGGTAACCAATACTGGTCGTCTTCCCACATCTTGTTAAACGGAATCGCATCGATTGGATACCAAATGGGCACGGCTTCTTCAGTTTCCCTGGGTATACCGGTGAAATGGTCCGCAATATAGGCGAAAGCATGAATACGCGGAAAATCATAGGCGTGAAATAATAATTCTGCCGCAAAATGTACGCCTCCCGGGGTGATCAGGAGTTCTTCCTGGGTCTCTCGAATTGCGCACTCCAAAGGAGTCTCTCCAGGGTCTACCTTTCCACCCGGGCCATTGATATTGCCGGCTCCCAGGCCGCGTTTTTTCTCGATTAGCAGGATATGATTATTCTGCACAACGAATAAAAGAGTGGCTGTTTGTTCGGGTTGCCATTGCTCCCAATCAATTTCTGCGATCTCAGTAATCTGTTTTGTCATTAGTTATCTGTTTTGTCATTTCCGGCTGAATGAATCAGGAGTTTCTTTTAGGTATATTCAAAGGTTTGTTTCGGCTAGCACATTTGTCTTTGCTTCACATAGCTTAATTAATTCCTATTATTGCTGAATAGGCGGGTACTGATTATTTTTGTGCTATGCCTTGAAAATGCCTTAATCAGCCTTACATTAACAGTAGAAGTCGATAATGTTACATCAATTGTTAGATATTTAGGGTGTTTAGATAAGTGGCTTCTAGTTATTTAGGGTTTTAGATAGTTAGTTTTTTCAATAGTGACAGTTAAAGGATAGTTTCGCATGGCTACCATATCAGAGCGCGCTGTATACCCGATGGTTCCGGGTAACAACTTACAAGCCTACCTTGATTCGATTCATCAGATTCCGGTTCTGAGTCGTGAGCGTGAACAAGAACTGTTTAGCCAGTTTCAGGGTGACAATGACCTTGAAGCAGCCAGAACGATTGTAATGGCTCATTTGCGCTATGTTGTCTATGTTGCTAAAGGGTATGTCGGTTATGGATTGCCCCTCGAAGACCTGATTCAACAGGGAAATGTCGGACTTATGAGGTCAGTTAAAAAGTTTGATGCAGATAGAGAGGTTCGCTTGATTACCTTTGCCATCCATTGGATCAAGGCGGAAATACACGACTATGTGCTGAAGAACTGGAAACTGGTTAAAGTCGCAACAACCAAGGCTCAGAGGAAGTTGTTTTTTAATCTTCGCAAGAGCAAGGAAAAATTAGGATGGATGAATCGCCAGGAATCTCAACAGTTAGCATCGCAACTGAGTGTGTCTGCTGAGGATGTGGTCGAGATGGAGGCGAGATTAGGTCTCACAGACAGAAGTTTTCATGCAGAGTCGGAAGAGGATTATGGAGCTCCGGAAACTTTTTTAAGTGTAGACGAAGCTGACGACCCGGCATTACAGGCCGAGCAGTGCGAATTAGATAGCACCCAGGCAACTTCAATGCGTTCAGCATTAGCGGCCCTGGATGATCGATCCAGGGATATTGTTGAGAGTCGGTGGCTGCAGGAAGAAAAAGTCGGCTTGAAAGAATTGGCGGCGCGCTATTCAATTTCAATGGAGCGAGTCCGTCAAGTCGAAACAGCCGCTTTTAAGAAAATGCAACCGTTTTTGAGATAGCTGCTTGATATTGCTTCCCCTGGAGACTGGGTCGATATATTGTAGGACCAGAAACAAATAAGGGAACAGGCTATGTCAGAGGGTACCATTACAACTGATCTTGAGTACGTCGATGGTAAACAGGTTGTAGCTGACCTGAACCGTTTGCTGAGATTGAGAACCACACCTATTGGCATGAAAATGTTTTCTGATAGGGCCGAAATGGAGGCTATTCCCAGAATTCGAAGGCCCCGTGATGTGCATACCACGGATCAGATAGTAGGCCAGGCGAGCCGTAATGGCTGGACCGTGGGTATTACCATGGATGATCTGGTTGGAGCTCAATGTGGTACTGTTATTGGCTTGTCCCCGCGTGATGATGACTGGTTATCCGGGAATAGAATGGCGGGTGTGTGGTATTCGAACCAGGAAGAAGCTGCCGCCCACCAGGCCTCCATGGATGTCCTTGAGTTTGGCCAGTTCGAAGCAATGGCCGTATCCCCATTAGCATCGGGTCGGTTGGACCCACCTGATATATGTCTTATCTATGCAACCCCTGCGCAGATGATTTTATTCATCAATGGCCTGCAGTGGACAGGCTATAAAAAGCTTGACTGGGGGTGTGTAGGTGAATCAGCTTGTGCTGATTCCTGGGGCCGCGCATTAAAAACAGGCGAACCCAGCCTGTCGATTCCATGCTTTGCTGAACGCAGATATGGGGGCGTTATGGAAGATGAATTATTAATGGCCATACCACCCGCTTTTTTGCCTAAAGTCATAGCGGGTCTCGATGCGCTGTCCGGTAATGGGCTGCGATACCCGATACCTCAGTATGGGGTTAATAATGATGTCCGAGCAGGGATGGGCATCAGCTATAGCTGACACATCACTTTTGGAGGAGCGGTTGTTTTGTGGGTATAAGCTTGTTTGACGTCTTTACCGGCGACTTTAGCTGGTATTTTGATTCTAAAATTGAGTCAACTTGAATAGCAATCAGCATG
>JABIZD010000115.1 GCA_018666555.1 Gammaproteobacteria bacterium | reverse complement strand
GCAGTTGAGCCGACGCCGATTTTTAGATCGTCATCTCGGTCCACCATCGCGTATTCGGTATCATAGGCAACCACCCAGATTAGGTTAGCAAGGAAAATGAGCCAGCAGATCAGGGGTATTGAATTTGTTGTCGCCGTGAACGCCATGGGGATACCAAACGAAAAAGCGAGTCCGAGAACCACCTGTGGCAGATGGCTGACTCTTTTTACAAAAGGATATAGTCCCGCAAAGCAGACAGCAGGTATGGCCAATAGTAAGGTGGCTAGATTGGTACTCAACACCAGCAGTAGAGAAATAAACAGCAGGAAGACCATGAATATGACGGCGTCGAAGACGCTCAGGTCACCCGTTGCCAGGGGACGATGCTGAGTTCGTTTAACGTGCGGGTCGATTTTTCTGTCTGCTATATCGTTAATGATGCAACCAGCTGATCGCGTTAGCAGGGTACCCAGGCAGAAGACAAACAGCAGGTGCCAATCGGGGAAACCCTCAGCGGCAATCCACAGGGCCCAGAGGGTTGGCCAGAGTAAGAGAACAGAACCGACGGGTCTATCTAATCGAGAGGCTTTTATTAGAAAAGGGAATTTACTGCGTAAGCTATCAATTAGTGTTTGTCGCATTATTTGGACGTGTTTGTCATATTGCAAATGAGTTAGTATACGGATCTTGTAGTTACAGCACAGCTATTGGCATGTGTTTATTTTATGGAACTTAAATTTGGGCGGTGAAGAAACGATTATGAAAAAGTGGCAGTGTATTGTTTGTGGTTTTATCTATGATGAAGAAGAAGGCTTGGAAGAAGAAGGCATCGCACCCGGGACGCGCTGGGAAGATATTCCTGAGGATTGGGTTTGTCCAGAGTGCGGGGTCAGTAAAGAAGATTTTGAAATGGAAGAACTGGATTAGGAAAAACTGGATTAGGAAAAACTGGATTAGGAAAAACTGGATTAGGAAAAACTATGGATCGGAGTAAGCTCACTCGAAATATTCTACTGGGCATGATGCTGGGTCTGGTCATGGGTTCACTAATCCATGCTATGGCATTGGATAGCCAGAGTTTCCTGTCTGTCTACGTGGTGGATGGTATTTTTGACGTAGGTGGCAAGGTATTTATAGCCAGTTTGAAGCTGCTGGTCGTTCCGCTGGTGTTTGTATCATTGGTTTCAGGAGCAAGCAATCTGTCTAGTGACGGTAATATGGGGCGCATTGGTATTAAGGCAGTCGGCTTGTATTTGATCACCACCGCGACTGCCATTAGCCTGGCATTGTTGATAGCTAATCTTATTAATCCTGGCCTGGGATTTAATATGGCTGCAGCAACTGAATTTGTTGCAAAGGAAAGTCCACCCCTGAAGCAGGTATTAATCGATATTTTTCCAACTAATCCAATACAGGCTATGGCTGAAACTAATATGCTGCAGATCATTGTATTTGCGATTCTGCTTGGCGTTGCTATTACCAAAGCCGGTTCTCATGGAGAGCGTCTTAAAGATACTTTTAATGACTGGAATGAAGTGGTAATGCGTCTGGTGTTAATGCTCATGAATGTTGCTCCCATTGGTGTTTTCTGTTTGATGGTGACCCTATTTTCAAAAATGGGTTTTTCTGCGATTTCCAAGTTAATTTTTTATTTTATGGCGGTTTTATTGGTCTTGCTGGTGCACTTTTTTGTTACTTACCCACTGCTGATCCGATTCCTGGCCGGCCTCAATCCGGTCCGGTTTTATAAAAAAATGATGCCTGTAATGGCGTTTGCGTTCTCGACTTCCTCCAGTGGCGCGACCTTGCCGGTGACCCTTGAGACGGTTAAGAAGCGTCTGGGAGTCAAGAACCAGGTTGCCAGTTTTATTATTCCTTTGGGTGCTACCATTAATATGGATGGCACAGCGATTATGCAGGGCGTTGCTACTGTTTTTATAGCTCAGGCGTTTAATGTTGATATCGGTTTGGGCGGCTATCTAATGGTGATATTGACAGCCACCATGGCATCGATTGGTACAGCAGGCGTGCCCGGTGTCGGCCTGATCACCCTGGCACTGGTTTTGACGCAGGTTGGCCTGCCGGTTGAAGGGATTGCGCTCATTATTGGCGTTGATCGGCTCCTTGATATGACCCGAACAGTTGTGAATGTGGTCGGTGATGCAACAGTTGCAGCCGTTGTTGGCAAAAGCGAAGGACAGTTTGACCAGTCCATTTTCGATGCTGACTCATAGCAGCGCGCGATTCACACCTGACCGTAATCTGACACTGAACCAATCCAACGCTGGACCAGTGCTTTGGCGATGGTGTTGTCCTGGCTAAAAATCGATTGGGCAAGCGCGACCGCTTCGTCAAGCATATCCTGGTCACGAATTAAGTCAGCTATTTTGAAGTTAACATTGCCTGATTGGCGGTCCCCCAGGACATCACCGGGACCGCGGATCATTAGGTCCTGCTCGGCGATAAAAAAACCGTCCTGGCTTTGACGCATCACATTAAGACGCTGTTTACTGGTTTCTCCGAGCGGAGTTGCATATAGCAGCAGACAGAAGCTTTTTGCTCGGCCTCGCCCGACTCGTCCACGTAACTGATGCAATTGGGTCAGGCCCAGGCGCTCGGCATTTTCTATGACCATAAAGCTGGCATTAGCAATGTCTACGCCTACCTCAATCACCGTCGTTGCAACCAGAACCTGGATTTCACCAGCGCTGAATTTCTCCATTATCTGGGCTTTTTGCTGGCCTGACATTCGGCCATGCACCAGTCCAACGACGAGTGGGTGCAGGGCCTTTTCCAACTGTTGGGCGGTGTCTTCAGCCGCTTCGGCCGATAGCGTCTCTGAGCTTTCTATCAGCGTGCAGACCCAATAAGCCTGAGCACCTGACGCGCAAGCTTGTTTCAGGCGGTCTATGATTTCAGTGCGCCTGCTACCCGGAATGACGCGTGTCGTGATTGGAGTTCTACCTGCTGGGAGCTCATCGATGATGGAGCAATCCATATCACCGTACAAACTCATCGTCAGGGTTCGAGGAATCGGCGTCGCCGTCATAATCAACTGGTGTGGCATGAAGCCCTGCTTTTCACCCTTGTCACGCAGGGCCATTCTCTGATGAACCCCAAAGCGATGCTGCTCGTCTATTATGGCCAGTCCAAGCTGGTGGAATATGACCTGATCCTGGAACAAAGCGTGAGTACCGACGATAATCTGTAACTTACCAGAGCTGAGATCCTCAAGCAGTTGGCTACGGGTATTACCTTTAATGCTGCCGGAGAGCCAGTCGATGGTGATGTTGAGGGGTTCCAGCCAGGTTTTTAAAGTGAGGTAGTGCTGTTCTGCCAGTATTTCAGTTGGCACCATTAGCGCGGCCTGGAATCCATTTTCACTCGCCTGGACCGCCGCGAGAGCCGCAATCACAGTTTTCCCAGAACCGACATCACCCTGTAGTAGACGCAGTGTTGGGCTCCCTTTTTGAAGGTCCTGGGAAATTTCTTCGGCAACTCTTAGCTGTGCCTGGGTTAGCGTGAAATTTAGCCCCTTGATGAATTGGTCAACCAGGTTTGATGGTTTTTGAAATTGGGCTGCTGGTAGCTGGACCAGTTTTTCTCGCATGAAAAGGATACCAGTCTGATGCGCTGTGAGTTCTTCAAATGATAGTGCACGCTGTGCTGGGTCCAGGCCTTCGCTGAGTTGATTAAGATCGCTGTTGGCAAAGGGCTGATGTAAATGAACAAGGCTATCTGTAATAACAGGTTGGCCGGATCGACTAATAAGATCCGGTAGAAGGTCACCCTGTTGTAGTGTTGTTAGGGCCTGCAAGACTAATTTTCGTATTTGTTTCTGGCTGATCCCCTCAGTGGCTGGATACACGGGTGTCAGGGTTGTTTCCAGTGGCTGACGTAATTGCTTACTGTATTCTGGGTGGTATAGCTCTAAACCAGTTGCGCCGCGTCTTATCTCGCCGAAACAGCGAATCTCAGGTAGTAATTCCAATTGGGCTTGCTGGGTCTTTCCAAAGTAATAGAAACGCAGGTTAATTTGTCCGGTTTCATCCCTAAGTGTGGCAATCAGACTTCTGCGTCTGCCAAATTGGATTTGAGTATTTACGACCTGGCCTTTTAGCACGACGTGATCGCCGGGGAGAGCATCGGCTATGGCGGTGATGCGGGTTCTATTTTCATAGCGAAGGGGTAGATGTAACAATAAGTCCTGCAAATTAAGGATGGACAACTGTTCGAGTTTTTTCAGCATAGCCGGTCCCACACCTTTTAGTGTGGCAACCGATACTTCTGCCAGTGTTTTAGCCACCGGCTGGTGTAGCAGCGACTGCTTCGATTTCGACTAGCGCGTTTTTGGGTAAGGCGCTGATTTCGACCGTTGCTCTTGCGGGATAAGGCGCTTGAAATCGGTTTTGCATGAGTTCATTGATCAGATCGAACTGGGAAAGGTCGGTTAAATAGATAGTCAGTTTTACGATATGTTGCAGGCTTGTGCCGGCAGCTCCACAAATGGCCGCGATGTTATCGAGAACCTGGTTAGTCTGGAAGCTCAGGCCACCCTCAACCAGTTCTCCGGTTTGTGGAATCAAGCCAATTTGGCCGCTGATAAATAGTAACTCGCCTGTGACGATACCTTGCGAGTAGGGTCCTAGTGCTTTGGGTGCCTCGATAGTAGCAATTTCTGTAATTTTTCCCATTAGCCTTTCAATCGAATAATTTTGTTGATGTTGTGGATGTGTCTTATTTTGCGAATTACTCTGGCGAGATGGACGCGGTCCTTGACTGTCATGACAATATTGACACTGGCCAGGTGGGCATCCTTTTCAAGCAGGCTTATTCTTTCGATATTAGCGGCGGCGCTGGTGATGGTTGAAGCTAGCATGGCAATCATGCCTTTTTCGTGTTCCAGTTCAACACGCAGTTCAACGGCAAATTCCTGGTCTACATCTGGCTCCCAGCGCACCGTCATAATCTCATCGCCTTTGTCCCTGATTTCATGCATATTTCCGCAGGTCTCGACATGGATGACGATACCGCGCCCAGCACTGATATGACCGATAATCGGGTCTCCGG
The DNA here is from genome assembly GCA_018666555.1 of Gammaproteobacteria bacterium. Lineage (GTDB taxonomy): Bacteria > Pseudomonadota > Gammaproteobacteria > Pseudomonadales > Azotimanducaceae > UBA9926. The sequence goes on along the minus strand of JABIZD010000115.1, from coordinate 30,604 downwards.
CTATGGGTCGACAGCACTTTGCATAAGTGACCACCAGGCCCTCGGTACCGGTAATAGCGAGAGGACCGTGATAAGACAGTTCAGTATCTTTGATCCAGTTATGGTCTTTGATTAACTTGCGTGCTATGACGTTGGACATCTGATTTCCGAGGCCGATCTCGGCTAACAGGCCATCAAAGGAAGTTAAATGTTTTTGGCTGAGCACCTCCTTGAGTGCCTGCTGGTCAATATCATCGAGGGTTTTATTTAATGCCTGAATGGTCCTCTCAAGCAGGCGTCGACCCAGCTCGACAGACTCATGTTGATGCTGGTGTTTAAGGGCATTGCGTATGCTCGCCCTGGCCTTTCCTGTGACTGCGAAACTTAACCAGGCAGGATTGGGTAAAGCGTCTTTAGCCGTGACTATTTCAACGGTCTGGCCACTTTCTAAAACTGCACTGAGCGGTGCCAGGCGACGATCGATGCGGCAGGCAATACAGGAGTTGCCTATATCCGTGTGCACTGCGTAGGCAAAATCTATCGGCGTTGAGCCATTGGGTAGCTCATAAATTTCTCCGATTGGCGTAAAGATATAAACTTCATCGGGAAAAAGATCGATTTTTACATTTTCAATGAATTCCAGTGAATTCCCAGCGCTTTGTTGTAATTCCAGTAAACCCTGCATCCATTCCCGGGCCCGCCGGTGACTTCCGGATACCGATGCATCATTACTCTTATATAACCAATGACCGGCTATACCATTATTAGCAACCATTTCCATATCGTTAGTTCTTATCTGGATTTCGATGGGCAAACCATGCATACCGAATAAAGTGGTATGTAAGGATTGATATCCGTTTGCCTTGGGTATGGCTACATAGTCCTTGAATCTTCCTGCCACCGGTTTGTAAAGGTTGTGAACAGCGCCCAGGGTGCGGTAACAGGTATCCACATCTGAGACGATAATTCGAAACGCATAAACATCCATGATCTCAGCAAAGGAGCGGCGTTTTAGTCGCATTTTGTCGTAGATGCTGTAGAGATGTTTTTCACGGCCAATTACCGTCGCTGGGATCGCTTCTCTTTCCAGGCAACTGACGATGGACTGGCGTATATTAGTGACCACCTCCTTTCGGTTTCCACGAGCCCTGCGAACAGCTTTTTCAATCATCGAGGATCGAAGCGGATATAATGCCTTAAAGCCCAATTCTTCAAACTCTATTCTAATGGCATTCATGCCTAGTCTGAGGGCAATGGGCGCGTAAATCTCGAGCGTTTCTTTAGCGATTCTGCGGCGCCGTTCACTGTCCAGATGACCCAGTGTACGCATGTTGTGCAGACGGTCTGCTAATTTAACGAGGATGACCCGGATATCCTTGGCCATTGCCAGAGCCATTTTTTGAAAATTTTCTGCCTGGGCTTCGGCGCGCGAGTGGAACATGCTTTTTAACTTGCTGACGCCATCAACAAGTTCAGCGACTTCCTGGTCAAATTCTACACTTAACAGATGTTTAGGAACGCCGGTATCTTCGATGACATCATGCAGCAGTGCTGCCATCAGGCATTGGTGATCCATATGCATACCGGAAAGGATTTGGGCCACTGCCAGTGGGTGATTGATATAGGGTTCACCTGATTTTCTGGTTTGACCCTTATGAGCATCTTTTGCAAAATGATAAGCGCGGACGACCTGCTCGACCTGTTCAGGCTCGAGATATTCGTTAAGATCGGTTGCTAGATTGTCTATCGTTTGCATAGATTAACTATACCAACGACTCAGGGAAAGTGTACTCTTTTGCTAGAACTCTGCGTCGTGTTTTTCGAAACTATCAGCCAGCATTTCCTCCATGGCGATAGGCTCAAAATTTTCGCGGGGCTTTTCGGTCAGGATATCGGCTGTTACCAAGCCTTCGGCTATCTCTCTGAGGGCGATAACGGTAGGTTTGTCATTTTCAATGGGTACCAACGGATCCTTGCCTTCATTGGCAATCTGTCTAGCACGTTTACTGGCAACCATCACTAACTCAAATCGGTTGTCTACATTTTCCAAACAATCCTCAACGGTAACTCTGGCCATTAAACTTTTTCCTTAAGGCAGTGATTTTCCTGGGTCTTGCCGGTAATTTGGCAAGGGAACGGATTGTAGCCCTATTGTTGCCAACTGGCAATCGAAGCGTGGATTGTTAGGGCGAATTCCCGGGTTCCTGTAGAAGCTGATTTATCAGAGGTCCGAGGTGAGTTAACTGCCTGTTGAGTTCATAACTGGAGCCATCAGCAAATAGAATCTGTTCCAGGGCCTGTAAGGTGGTCTCGAAAATGTTGTTAATCAGTAGGAAATTAAAATGGGGATGTTGCTTGATTTCTTCCATAGCGCCGGTTAACCGCCGTTCCACCGTGTCATGATCATCCTGGTTGCGATTAATCAAGCGCTCGCGCAGGGCGGCTAGGGATGGTGGTAGAATAAAAATCAGCTGACTCTCGGGCATGGCTGCCTTGACCTGCAATGCACCCTGCCAGTCGATTTCCAGAATGATATGCCGGCCTGACGATAGAATCCGGTTCACCTCTTGCTTGCTGGTACCATAATGGTAGCCAAACACTTCGGCAGATTCGACGAACTGCTTGTCAGCTAGCATCTCCTGGAACATTTTCAGGCTGACAAAGAAATAATTTAACCCGTCGGCTTCGCCAGGACGGATTTTTCGAGTGGTGTGAGAGACGCAGACCTGAGCAGCGACATTTCTTTCCAGCAGTGCTTTCACCAGACTGGTTTTACCGGTACCGGATGGTGCTGAAATAACGTAGATCTGGCCTTTTGTTGGCGACATGGTATTTAATCGGTTATGGATGGGTACGATTTTTTAAGCGGTTCTTCTCAGACTTCAGGGGATAGTAATGCATGCCTATCACTGCTACAAATCAAACTGTCGGAATGGTCTTGTGTATTACTGCGATAAGCCATGGAAATTCAGCGTTGCTGTTTGCGGTTGTTTTAATTGGTCATTGCCAACCCTGAAAGGGTCTACTCGATATTCTGGATCTGCTCGCGCATTTGTTCGATGATCACTTTCATGTCGACTGCGTTGAGGGTTGAAGACACCGCTATGGATTTTGATGACAGCGTATTTGCTTCCCGGTTTAACTCCTGCATGAGGAAATCAAGTCGTCTTCCTGATGCGCCCTCTGCATTAAGCGCTCTTCTAACCTCAATAATATGGCTGGCAAGGCGTTCAAGTTCCTCGGCAACGTCGGCTTTGTTAGCTAAAAATACCAGTTCCTGATGGATACGATCCTGGTCAAAATTGGTTTGCAGCTCGGCGACACGCTCGAGTAATCGAGCTTTTTGATGTGCTAATAAATCTGGTAGTTCAGCTCGGACCAGAGCGATGATCCCGGTCAGTTGGGTGAGCTTATCTTCGATGACCCTGGCTGTCTCAGAGCCTTCCCGGTTGCGCATTTGAACCAGCGAAACCAGGCTTTCCTCTAATAACTGACCAATCTGGGGGTCCTGCTCTTCAATATAGACCTCAGCGTCGAGCATACCGGGCCACTTCAGTAAATCCAGGGTGCTGGGATGTTGGGCCTCTGGTAGGTAGTCGGCAATCGTATTGAGATTATGGTGGAGTTCCTGTAACAGTTTTTCATTGAGTTTCTTTTCTTGCTGTTGCTCCGATGATACGCGCAGAACGGCTTCTACTTTACCGCGAGTGAGATACTTCTTTACCAGCGTCCGGAGATCCGGTTCAAGATGTTTATAGTGGTCGGGTAACCGAAGTGTTACATCCAGGAAGCGATGATTCACAGAACGCACCTGCCAACTTAATTGTTCGCGCTCAACTTGAGCGAATGCGGTCATACTGGTAATCATGTCTTTGACTCGCAGTTTTTCTTGGTTAGGCGAAGTATAATCAATATGTCATTAACAGTCTTTGGAAGAATATGTCTATATTTAATAGAAATGCGGGTCGCGAGTATAACCAATTACGCCAGATCAGCATTGAGCGTAACGTTAATAAATATGCTGAAGGATCTGTCCTGGTCAGCTTTGGTAACACTAAGGTGATCTGCACCGCCAGCCTTGAATCTGGGGTCCCGCCGTTTATGCGCGGTAAGGGAGAAGGCTGGGTGACTGCAGAGTATGGCATGTTGCCGAGGTCGACCCACGATCGTATGGGTCGTGAAGCAGCCAGGGGCAAGCAATCAGGACGGACTCAGGAAATTCAGAGATTGATAGGACGGTCCCTGCGTGCAGCTGTGGATTTGTCGACCATGGGTGAGAACACCGTGAAAATAGATTGCGACGTTATTCAAGCTGATGGTGGCACGCGTACAGCGTCTATCACTGGCGCCTGTGTTGCCTTATTCGATGCCCTCAACCACTTACCAGATGGTGCAAAAATTAATAAACGGCATGTGGCTTCTGTATCAGTGGGTATTGTCAAAGGCGTACCAATGCTTGATCTTGATTACAGTGAAGACTCTAATGCAGAAACTGATATGAACGTGGTTATGACTGAACAGGGTGACTTCATTGAAGTGCAGGGTACGGCAGAAGCTGCGCCGTTCAATCGGTCCGAATTGGATGCCTTACTTGACCTGGCCAGGGATGGAATCAAAACATTAGTTGAATATCAGAAGGCTTGAGGGAAGATCCTAATATGCAGAAAGAAGCGGATGTTATTAATGAATTTATCAGGTTTGCGATTCAAAAAGGGGTGCTTAAATTTGGTGATTTCACTTTAAAATCAGGTCGGCAAAGCCCGTATTTTTTTAATGCGGGGCTGTTTCAGGATGGCGAATCTCTTGCCAGATTAGGGCAGTATTATGCTCAGGCCCTGCAGGCCAGCGGCGTCGATTTTGAGGTTTTATTTGGCCCTGCTTATAAGGGTATTCCACTGGTTAGTGCGACAGCAATAAGCCTGAGTACCCATTTTCACAGAAATGTGTCTTATGCTTATAGTCGAAAGGAGGCTAAACAGCATGGTGAAGGCGGTCAGTTGGTCGGCGCAGAACTGAGCGGGAAAGTTATCATTGTCGATGACATTATTACCGCAGGTACGGCCATTCGAGAGGCCATTGATCTGATACAGGAACATGGCGCTGAGCTGGCCGGGGTAGTGGTTGCAATTGACCGCCAGGAAAAGGGCAATGGCTCCCATTCTGCTATTGAGGAAGTCCAGCAGGAATTTCAAGTGCCGGTGATTAGCATCGTCAAGTTCAGTGATATCATTGAGTTTGTCTCGACCCAGTTTTCTCAAGATCAAATGGAACGGATGCAGGCTTATCGGCTGGCGTATGGGGTCAGTTAAATTTTCAGGTTAACCAAAAACACTGACTCTGATCAGTTGCCAGTGCTCGGTCCAGCCATGGGTCGGGTATTTCTGAAAATCGCTTCTTACAAATCTGCCTAACCTACCTTCGAGCAGATTCAGCATGAGTAGTGCGCTGTTGTTTGGGTCAAGTTTTGGTGGCCTTTCTCCGCGTATTTCTGATTCTCTCAGGATTTGCCTGAGCTGGGTCTCTAGCCTTTCGAAAAACTGATTAATTCGATTGCGTAGCCGGGTGGATTCACCGGTTAAAGGTTCGCCAGTGAGCAAGCGACTAATACCGGGATTTTTTTCACTGAAAGTGAGCACCAGCAGAATAAGTTGGCTACAGTGATCGGCAGTACTTTGAGGTTCCTCCAGAATCACGGATATTCTCGAGAAAATGGCTTCTTCGACAAATTCAATCAATGCTTCCAGCATTTTTGTTTTGCTGGGGAAGTGGCGGTACAGCGCTGCCTCAGAAACACCGACTTCCCGGGCCAGTTTAGCCGTAGTGATTTTCTGTCCCGGATCACGTTCCAGCATATGCGCGAAACACTCGAGTATATGCTGCCGCCTTGAACCCTTCACTGCAGTCGTGCTCATGCCTTTGCTGAAGTAATCTTTGTACCAACACCTTCATCGGTGAGTACTTCCAGCAGTACAGCATGAGCGACTCTGCCATCGATCACGTGTGCACTGTTAACCCCTTTACTGACGGCATCGAGGGCGCATTGTATTTTCGGAAGCATACCGCCCTTAATAGTATTGTTGCTGATCAATGAAGAGACCTGTTTGGCAGTAAGGTGGGAAAGTAATTCACCATTTTTATTCTCAACGCCAGAGACATTGGTAAGAAGGATCAGCTTTTCTGCTTTGAGTTCTTCAGCAATGGCACCGGCAACCAGATCAGCATTGATATTGAAGGTCTGTCCCTGTTTGTCAGTGCCAATCGGTGCGATGACAGGAATCAGGTCGCTGTTACTAGCTATATCCAGGACCTCCCGATTGATTCGGATGACTTCACCGACATGACCGATATCGATTATCTCTGGAGCGGTGAGCGATGGCGTGACTTTTTCAATGAGCATCTTTTTCGCTTCAATGAGGGATGCATCCTTACCGGTCAGTCCTATGGCCTTGCCACCGGTTTGATTAATTAGACTGACGATATCCTGATTGACAAGACCTCCTAAGACCATTTGTACGACATCCATGGTTTCGCTATTGGTGACGCGCATGCCATCGACAAATTCGGAATGAATGTTTAATTGTTTTAATAGATTACCAATCTGTGGCCCACCTCCATGGACAATCACAGGGTTCAGGCCAACCAGTTTCATCAGTACGATATCTTTGGCGAAACTATGCTTGAGCTGTTCTTCAGTCATGGCATTGCCGCCGTATTTGACGACAATGGTTTTGCCGGTAAATCGCTGAATATACGGTAGTGCTTCAGTTAGCACGCGGGCAATATTCAGGGCCTGGTCTATGCTGACGGTCATGATGGTGTTCTCAAAAGCTGAAATGATATCACGTTGTGAGATCCCCTCCGGTGGATGGTGTACAACTTTTTGTAACGGGGTTATTGATTACCAGTTGAACCAAACCCATCGCTGCCGCGGTGGCTACTTTCAAATTCATCGACTATTTTGAAGTCGGCCTGGATTACGGGTAATACCACTAACTGAGCGATTCTATCTCCGGGTTGAATAGAAAATTCGTTTTGACCGCGATTCCAGCAGGAAACCATGAGCTCACCCTGGTAATCTGAGTCAATTAATCCGACCAGGTTACCCAAGACGATGCCATGTTTGTGGCCCAGGCCAGACCTGGGCAGGATGACCGCGGCAAAATTCGGGTCTTCAATATAAATCGCCAAACCGGTTGCAATGAGCTGGGTTTCACCAGGTTGAATCGTCAGCGTCGCTGACAGACAGGCGCGAAGGTCCATACCTGCGGAACCCCCGGTTGCATAGTCAGGTAAGGGCATTTCTGAGCCGATTTTGTTATCGAGAATGCGGACCTGAATTTTCATATTGTATGCTTGAGATGTTGGGAAATGATGGTGACAATTTTCTGGGATAATGCTTTCTTGGACATGGTCGGCATATCAATCTTGCCGTTTTCCCAGAGTATGGTGGTTTCGTTTAAGTCACTGTTAAAGCCAATGTCGGTGTCAGCGACATTGTTTGCAATGATCAGATCGAGTTTCTTTTCAGTTAATTTCTTCCGGGCATAGTCTTCAATATGTTCTGTTTCGGCTGCGAAACCGACTGTAAACGGTTTAGGATCTCGCTTTGCGACTTCGGCGATAATGTCTGGGTTTTCTACAAACTCCAACATGAGCGTGCGTTGGCCATGGGTGTTTTTTTTAATTTTCTGATTTTGAACCAATTTGGGGCGGTAGTCGGCAACAGCAGCAACACCGATAAAAATATCCGTTTCGGCGAGTCTGGATTGAACATTTTCGTGCATGTCCTGGGCACTGACGACGGACACCAGGTCAACACGGTCCGGCGGCGTCTGTTGGGTGGGCCCGGAAATAAGAATTACTCTGGCTCCGGCATCCAAGGCTGCCTCAGCAAGGGCATAACCTTGTTTGCCACTGCTGTGGTTGCTGATGTAGCGAACTGGATCAATGGCTTCGCGGGTGGGGCCCGCCGTGATCATAACGGTCTGACCAGTGAGTTCGCCAGAATCAAATAACGCACTGGTTGCCAGGGTTAGTTTTTCGATATCAAGCAGTCTACCAGCACCGGTATCCCCGCAGGCCTGGATGCCATGATCAGGTCCCAGCAAATGCACCCCCCTGGACACCAGCAATTTTTGGTTGCTCTGGACCGCTGGTTTTGCCCACATTGCCTGATTCATCGCTGGAGCGACTGCTACAGGACATTCTGCAGCTAGACAGACCGTGGTTAGTAGATCATCACCATGGCCACTGGCAAGGCGTGCCATGAAATTGGCGCTGGCTGGAGCAATTAATATAAGGTCAGCCCAGCGCGCAAGGTCAATGTGCCCCATAGCTGACTCTGTATCGGGGTTGAGTAAGTCTAGATGGACTGGATTGCGGGACAATGCCTGCAAAGTCAGGGGTGTAATAAACTCGGTTGCAGAACGAGTCATAATGATTCGAATTTCTGCTCCCTGATCCTGAAGTCTCCGGGTTAACTCAGCTGCTTTATAAGCTGCAATCCCTCCAGTCACGCCAAGAAGAATTCTGCGATTTCTCAGTGTCAGCAATGCATTATTCATAACATTGTCCCTTTGAGTTCATCTCTTTCGCCTGTTACTTAGAGCATAATCCGGCATCATAAACAGTTTCAGTCTCTATAGCACACTGCCGATAGTTTTCTATTGTAATCGAAGTTTAGGAAAATGTGATCTGAGATGGCTTAAGCACACTCCCTGGGAGGGTCGAAAGCCGACAGAAAAGGTGGGCACATGGCATTCGAGGCGGTTTACTATTCAGAACTGGATCTACTGGCATTGATACTTGGCTTATCCAGTGATCCAGAGAGTCTTGATCTGCTCTATGCACGATTGTGTCGAGAGCAGAATCTCCAATGGTTGAGAGGCCAGGAGGTAGAATCAGAAGTCTTTCCCTTGCCGGTTGCCTGGCGACAACAGTTACAGGCCTGCTTTGAGTTAGCTGATCGCGTCATTTACGAAGCGCTCAAGAATTCCGATGTGATGCATGCGCCCAGAGACATACAGCGGTTTTTGCTACGCCGCCTGGGTCACTTTCAAACTGAACAGTTTGCGGTTGCGTTTCTGGATTCTGCCCATCGTATGCTTGAATTTAAGATTCTGTTTTCGGGCACGGTCAATTCAGTCAGGGTTTATCCCAGGGTGGTAGTTCAGCAGGCGCTGGCTATTAATGCCAGTGCATTGATACTCAGTCACAACCATCCCTCTGGATCGTGGCAGGTGTCTGCTGCGGATATTGATTTAACAGAGGAATTGCGAGTGCTAGTTGAGAAATTTGATATCCGTATTCTGGATCATTTGATCGTTGCGCAGGGTGCCGTTGTTTCCATGGTTGAACGGGGATTACTATAAACATTGAAAAGGCCTCGGGCATCTGGTATAAAGTCGCGCTCCTACGGAGAGGCTGTGGGTTACTAATTAATTGAACGAGAAAGAACATGTCCAGAGTGTGCCAGGTCACCGGAAAAAGACCGATTAGCGGAAACAACGTTTCTCACGCTAATAACAAAACGCGACGTCGCTTCCTTCCGAATATCCATGACCATCGGTTTTGGCTGGCCAGTGAGAAGCGGTTTATAAAACTGCGGGTGTCGGCTAAAGGGATGAGAATCATTGATAAACTGGGTTTAGAAAACGTTGTTGCGGATCTCAAAGCTAGAGGGGAAAGAGTCTAGGCCTTGAGTTGAAGCTGTCGATCGAGTCCTTGTCTATAAGTGATTTAGGGTTGGCAAAAGGTTTAAATCGAGTCGTTTAGGTGAGTCAGGTCAGGCGGATGTAACTCATTTTCGTTAGCCTGCTTATGGGTTTGCAGTATATAGGGTCAAGATTGCTATTACAGAGGGCAGTTAAATATGAGAGATAAGATTAAACTGGTGTCTTCAGCTGGCACAGGTCATTACTACACCACCAGCAAGAACAAGAAAAATACGCCGGATAAGATGGAAATCAAAAAGTTTGATCCGGTCGTTCGAAAGCACGTGCTTTATAAAGAAGCAAAAATTAAATAATTTCTCTGCGAAGTAATAGGCTGCCGCTAGCGGTCTGCTTCGCCGTCCAGTTTTCCTTCACCCTGGTTAAAGTGTGGTCTTCGGTTATCAGGACCGGGCCATGAAGGGTGTCATCCTGTATCAGATCCTTCCTTTGAACGGTCTGCAAGTCATCAGAATCAGCGGGTAATTCTAAGCTAGTGATTTCGGCGCCAGGTAGACGATCCCGGTTCAGTTTTTGCGGATCAGGCAAGGCTATTCTGCTAGGTGAGGACAAACGCAACCTGATATTGAGCAGTTCTATCGGTTGGTTCAACTGATGTCCGTATCTAGCCTTGTGCTGGAGTTGAAATTCGCTCTGGCAAGCTGAGATCGTGCTAAAAGGAACGTTAAGTGTATGGGTCTGGCCCTGATAACGAAGGTCGAGACTTGCCTGCTGGGAGACGTTAACCACTCCCTCTTCAAGTAATTCTCTGCTGCCTTGCTGAAAAAGATCTTCCAGCCATTGCTGGATCTGCTTTTCCTGTAGTGTCTCCAGCAGGCTGAGCTTTGTTTTAACCAACTCTCTGCCTGGTTGGGCACACAACATACCCAAGGCAGATAATACACCGCTGTTGAGTGGAACGATGGCGGTAGTTATTTCCAACATTTCAGCAAGATCGCATAGATGTAGTCCGCCCGCACCACCAAAACAGGCCAGGGTAAACTGGCGTGGATCAAAGCCCCTCTGGATGGAGATGAGGCGCAAGGCCTGGGCCATGTGCTCATTGGCGATCGCAATAATACCCTCTGCTGTCTGTTTGGGCGATAAATTCAACTGCTTGCCGATGAGGCTGATGGCGGTAAGCGCTTTTGAATCGTCAATCGCCATGGAACCGGCTAGAAGCTGGCTGCTGGGCAGTCGTTTCAGAACCACATTAGCATCCGTGACCGTTGCTTTTGTTCCACCTAGGCCATAACAGGCGGGTCCCGGGCTAGCGCCAGCTGAAAGTGGCCCCACTTGCAGTATGCCACCTTGGTCAACATAGGCGATTGATCCTCCCCCTGCGCCAATGGTATGGATGTCAGCCATGGGAATAGCGATTGGCAGACCGGCAATATGGCCCTGGTTAGTAATTTTGATGTCATCGTCGATTAGCGAAACATCAGTGGATGTGCCGCCCATGTCAAAGGTAATCAATTTGGTCGCTTGAACCTGACTCCTGGCTGCGCTGAGGCCGCCGGCGGGACCGGATAACAGCAGATTGATGCCGCGTTTTGCCGCTTGATCGGCTGCGATTGTCAGTCCAGAGGATTGCATGATAGTAACCGCATTAGGTGCTAAGGCATCGGAGAGCTTATTCAGGTAGTTGCTGAGTAAAGGGCCGAGTGATGCATTCATCCAGGTGGCAATACCACGTTCATATTCCCGGTACTCTGGGAGCACGAAAGACGAGCGGCTGACAAAATAGGTGGGACTGAGTTTATCTTGAATTCGTTTTTCTTCACTATCGTTAAGAAACGAAAATAGTAAATTAATGGCAACCGCCTCTGGCTTGGCTTGATTGATTTGATCGACCAGGTAATCCAGCGACGGTTCGTCCAGTTCAGCTAGTAATTCTCCCTGCGCTGATCTTCTGGTTGCGACTTCAAAGGTGAGAGCATCAGGCAGCGGTATGGTCGGTTTGCTGGGTTTTAAGTGGTAAAGCTCAGATCGGGTTTGTCGGCCGATATTTAGAACATCTGCCAGGCCTTGGTTGGTGATATAGGCAGTTTTCGCACCTTTTTGCTGCAGAGCGGCATTGGTGGCAACAGTCGTTCCATGGACGATTATAAGCCTGCCGGAGGCCAGCATGGCGGCCAGGCCTAGATCATGGATGCCTTTAAAAATAGCTTGCTCGGGAGCATCCGGGGTGGACAGGACCTTATGGGTAATGACTTTGTTGCCAGCGATCAGTACAAAATCGGTGAAGGTCCCGCCGGTATCAATTCCTAGTAAATTTTTTTCCATCAGGGTACGGAATTATTTGTGAAATAATGTCAATGCCAGTAAGTTGAGCTGGTTTCGATAGCTTAGGGTAATTGAACTGGTTACTGCAAGCAGCTATTGAAAACGGGTCACTGAGATAAGTGTTATTAGTCGTCAGATTTGTTTTTGGACAGGAGTCCTATGCCTGAATTACCTGAAGTAGAAACCACTCGTGCAGGAATCGAGCCACATATTAAGGGTCAACGCATTGATGCTGTTCATGTAAGGGAGTACCAGTTGCGCTGGCCTATTTCTCCCGGTTTAGGGCAGAGCGTAACCGGGAAGGTTGTTAGAGAAGTAAAGCGCCGAGCCAAGTACCTGTTGCTTGATACCCATGAAGGTCAGATTATGTTGCATCTGGGTATGTCGGGGAGCCTGCGGATTTTGTCAGAACAGATTGAAGCACAGGCGCATGATCATGTTGATTTCCTGTTTAGCAACGGCAAGCTACTTCGCTATAGAGACCCGAGAAAATTCGGGTCAATTTTCTGGTTACCTGACGATGAACATAAGCTCCTGAATCACTTAGGACCTGAACCTCTGCTTGAAGAATTTACCCCATCCTATCTTTTCGCCCAGTGCCGGGGTCGAAAGGTTGCCATCAAAACGCTGATCATGAATGCTCAGATTGTTGTTGGCGTGGGTAATATTTACGCTAATGAAGCGCTTTTTTCAGCTGGGATCAGGCCAACATTTCCAGCCGGAAAATTGTCTCTGAATAGATGTACTCGTCTCGTAGAGGCAATTAGAGTGGTATTAGGTAAAGCCATTGCGGCGGGAGGAACCAGCTTACGGGATTTCAGCAAGGAAGATGGTACGCCGGGTTACTTTCGCCAGGCGCTACAGGTTTATGGTCGCGACGGAGAGGATTGTTATTTTTGTCAGAAACCACTTAAAGCGGTTCGCCTTGGCGGGCGCGCAACAGTTTATTGTAGTCGTTGTCAGCGCTAACTGATTTTTCCATCTTGCACAGCCTGGGCAATGGCGGGATGAACGAAATGACTGATATCACCGCCATAGGACGCGATCTGACGTACTAGCGTTGACGAGATATAAGAATATTCTTCAGATGGCGCCAGGAATATGGTTTCCAGCGCAGGGTTTAGAACTCGATTCATGTTTAACATCTGAAATTCGTATTCAAAATCAGTCACGGTTCTGATGCCCTTGAGAATAACACTGGCGCCGACCGTTTTTGCAAAATCTACGGTCAGTCCATTGAAGCCTTGAACATCAACATTTTTAATATGTGCCAGTGCCTGTTTTGCCAGGTCAACTCTCAGAGCCAGGACACTAGGATCTTTCTGAGGGCTGGTAGCAATGCCGAGTATTACTTTATCGAATAAAAGCGATGCTCTTTGAACTAGATCCGCATGACCGTTGTGGATGGGATTGAATGTTCCCGGATACAGTACTGTGCTCATGGCTGTTTAGTTCCTGATTAAAGGCAGAATGATACATGACTTCCAGAGAGCGTCAATGTTCGTTGCGCATCAATGTAGAGTGAACCTGGCCGGCTTGTTTTTGTTTAATAATGGGCAGGTCAGCGAATTTTTTGTCCTGTCCTAGTTTAATGCCGCTTTCAATATAAATCAGGCCATCTCGCTGCAGCCATTGATTGTCTATAATCGTTTTAACCAGTGGCTGGTAGTCAGCCATTAAAAAAGGCGGGTCCATGAAAATAACATCAAAAGGGTGGGAAGATGGCGCTTCAAGGTATTTCTCTGCACTGCTGCAGTAGATTGAAAAAAGGTCAGGTGATACATTTAATTGTTGAAAGCTATTGCGCTGCTGGCGACAGACTTCAGCTTCTTGATCTACCAGTACAACCTGGCCAGCACCTCGCGAGAGAGCTTCAAAACTGAGAATACCGCTGCCTGAGAATAGTTCCAGGCACGATTTACCGGCAATCTCTCCCTGCAACCAGTTGAATAAAGTTTCTCTGACTCTGGATGGCGAGGGTCTGACCTGGGGTAGTTCGGCAAACGAAACTTTGCTACCGCGCCAGATTCCGCCGATAATTCTAAGGGATGAAGACGAAACAGTTTTAGTCAAAGTTTTAGTTGCCTACACATGGGAAATTTTAATGAGCAATGTTGCAGATACAACCGATGATGGCAAGCCGGGATTGCTGGCCAGATTCAAGCGAGGTCTTTCAAAAACACGAACCGGTCTGACCAAGAACCTGGGGCGATTGTTTTTAGGCGCAAAAACGATTGATGCTGAACTGCTGGAAGAGATCGAAACGCTACTCATAACAGGGGATTTTGGCGTTGAAGTCACTAACGAGATTATTGACGATTTAACTGACCGGGTCAGTCGTAAAGCTCTAACGGACGCAATGGCATTGCGCGAAGTTTTGCGAGAGCTGTTGATTAATATTCTTGAGCCGGTCGCTGAACCCCTCGATTTACCCGCTGACGCAGAACCCGCCGTTGTGCTAATGGTGGGCGTCAATGGCTCGGGCAAGACCACGACCTCCGGTAAGCTGGCGCACTACTATAAATCCTCAGGGCGGAAAGTACTGCTGGCAGCTGGAGATACTTTTCGCGCCGCAGCAGTTGAGCAATTGCAGGTATGGGGTGATAGGAATCAGATTGAAGTGATTGCCCAGCACACCGGAGCCGATAGTGCTTCCGTCATTTTTGATAGTATGACTGCTGCCAAATCCAGGGGTACAGACGTGTTGATAGCCGATACCGCCGGGCGATTGCAGAACAAGAAAAACCTGATGGATGAACTGGCAAAAATTGAACGGGTATTAAAAAGACAGGATGCCGAGGCGCCACAAGCTGTATTGTTGGTAATTGATGCGGGGACCGGCCAAAATGCAATTTCGCAGGCTAAAGAATTTCTGAAAGCGGTGAAGGTGACGGGAATTATTTTGACAAAACTAGATGGGACCGCCAAAGGAGGTATCTTGTTTGCGCTGGCCCGACAACTGCAACTTCCTATTCATTTCGTTGGGATAGGCGAACAGATCGATGATCTTCGTCCTTTTTCAGCTGAATTGTTCGTTGATGCAATCCTGGACAATGATTAATCATGCTTACCTTTGACCAGGTGAGTAAACGGTACCCCTCTGGTAAGGAGGCGTTGTCTGGGGTTTCTTTTAACATGGAGGCAGGCGAATTCGCTTTTCTTACTGGGCATTCTGGGGCTGGTAAAAGCACGTTAATGAAATTAATCATTGCCATGGAGCGGCCGACCAATGGGCAGATTCTGTTTAACGGCGAGAATGTTAATAGAATCTCTAATTCCCGAGTTGCCTATTTAAGAAGGCAGGTGGGTGTTGTGTTCCAGAACCACCAGCTTTTATTTGATCGTAATGTCTATGCCAATGTCGCACTCCCACTGGAAATTGGCGGGCATAGACCCAGCGAAATTCGCGGTAGGGTCAGGGCGGCTTTATCAAAGGTCGGTTTGGCAGATAGGGAGAATCATTTCCCTATTACATTATCTGGTGGTGAACAGCAGCGGGTGGGGATAGCCAGAGCGGTGGTTAATCGGCCGCCTTTATTGCTAGCTGATGAGCCCACCGGTAATCTCGATCCGGAGCTGAGTAAAGATATCATGGATCTTTTCCTGCAATTTAACCAGGTAGGGGTCACGGTTGTCATTGCAACTCATGACATATCGCTGGTTGAACGGATTGGCAACAGAAGGATCGATCTAAATCAGGGTCGGTTGAGGGATTCAAAGTGGCCAATCTAACTGCTTCCGGCGCCAGTCTGAGTCGGCAGGGGCTATCCGACAGGTTAGCCGCCTGGGGCCGTCACCATCGTTTTGTATTTAAAGATGCGTTATTGAGACTGTTTGATACCCCATTAGCGGCTATTACTACCTGGATGGTGGTTGCGATCGCGCTGGCATTGCCAATTATTCTGTATCTTTTACTTAATTATGCGGGGACCCTGCGGCAAGACTGGGATGGTAGCCCGAGAATCAGTTTGTACCTGGACCGGGATGTAGCGGAGGATGTTGCTGGTAATATGACGTCGCGCATCGCCGCACGGGCTGATATTAGTTCAGCTACTTTAATTACCAAGCAGCAGGCTTTACTGGATTTCGAACGACATAGTGGTTTTGGCGATATACTTAATTCGCTGCCCGATAATCCCTTGCCGGCTTTGATTGAAATCACGCCGCTTTCGACCGCTGGTGGTGATATTCAGCTTCTTTTGGCCTCCCTGCAGCAGGAAGAGCTGGTTGAAGAAGTGGTTTATGATGCTGAGTGGATGCTCAGACTTTTTACTATGCTTGAACTAGCCGAACGCCTGACTTTAAGTATTGGCATTGTTCTAGCTGTCGGTGTATTGCTGATTATTGGTAATACTATCCGTCTCACTATCGAAAACCGACGCAGTGAAATCGAGGTGGTTAAATTGGTTGGAGGAACAGATAGTTTTGTTCGTCGACCTTTTTTGTATCTTGGGTTCTGGCTGGGGTTGGGTGGGGCTGTAGGTGCCTGGTTGGTTGTGCAGACAAGCATCGGCTATCTTTCGGGCCCTATCGAGCGACTTGCACAGTCTTACCGGAACGATTTTGCATTGCAGTTTTTGGGAATTGAAGAAACCGCCCTGGTGCTGCTGGGCGGTAGTTTGTTAGGTGTACTGGCTTCTGTTTTCTCAGTTGGCCGACATTTGAGTCGAATCCAACCTAAATGAATAGTGCCTTCAAGGATTAGCAGTCAGATCGCAAGAGTGCTAAACTTGGCAGCCCTTGGAGGTTGGGACCTATGGCAAGTCAACTGTTACCCTATGAAATCAGCGCGCCAGGCGCAAACCTAGATGCTTATATTCGGGCAGTCAATGCTATTCCTGTGTTATCTGCCGAAGAAGAGCGTTCGCTTGGCCTGCGCCTTTATGAGGATTCTGATGTGGATGCGGCCCGGCAGTTGGTCATGGCTCATTTGCGGTTTGTTGTTTTTGTTGCGCGTTCCTATTCCGGCTATGGGTTATCTGAGGCGGACCTGATTCAAGAAGGTAATGTTGGTCTGATGAAGGCGGTAAAGCGTTTTAACCCCGAGTTTCAGGTGCGTTTGGTTTCGTTTGCAGTGCATTGGATTAAAGCTGAAATGCACGAGTTCATTCTTCGCAATTGGCGAATAGTTCGGCTTGCAACAACCAAGGCGCAACGCAAATTGTTTTTCAACCTTAGAAGTGCCAAGAAGCGCCTGGGTTGGATGGGTAATCAGGAAGTAGAGCAGGTAGCCAGTGCACTGGGTGTTAAACCAGAAGTGGTCAGGCAGATGGAAGGTAGATTGGCATCTCAGGATCAGTGCTTTGATTTACCCATGAAGGAAGATGAAGACCTTATTGCTGCCCCCGAACAATACCTGAGTTATCATGATGATGATCCGGCAGAGATTTTGGAAAGGCTGGACAGTCGGACTGATGAACAAAATAGGTTACGCGATGCGTTCAGTCATCTCGACCCCAGAGCTTTTGATATTCTCTCCCAGCGATGGTTGCAAGAGCCAAAAGCAACCCTGCATGAATTGGCCGGTCAATATGGCATATCAGCTGAGAGGGTACGTCAGCTCGAGCAAAATGCGCTTAAGAAATTGCGCCTTGGTGTGCAGACAGGATAACGACCACACATGCGCTGGATTTTAACCTTTGCAGCTCTTAGTGCCGGACTCAGTGTGGTATTAGGCGCTTTCTCAGCACATGGTCTGCGTGGCAAATTACCAGATACGCTTTTCAATGCCTTTGAAACAGGTGTGCAATACCAGATGATTCACTCCCTGGCGCTGTTCGGGGTCGGTCTGGTTATGCTTCAGTTAGGTCAGAAAACGTCCTTTAACGTGGCTGCATTGAGTTTTCTAGCCGGTATCCTGTTGTTTTCGGGAAGCCTGTACGGTCTGGCATTGCTGCAGATCAAATGGCTCGGTCCCATCACTCCTGTTGGCGGGCTATGTTTAATCGTTGGCTGGCTCGCCTTGGCCTATGGTCTCTGGTTCGAGTTAGGTTGATTCGACCAGGTAAGGAAGACGCGTGACGGGTAAAAGGACGATTCGCAGTTTTGTGACGCGCAAAGGCAGAATATCTCCAGCCCAGAGTAACGCATTACAGCAGTACCTGACAGAATTTGCGTTGCCGTTAGAGAAGCTTGCTCTGGTTTCACATCAGTTCCCCAATAACCAGCCACTCACCCTTGAAATCGGCTTTGGCATGGGCGATTCACTGCTTGAAATGTTGTTAATCTCCCCGAATAGAAATTTTCTGGGTCTGGAAGTGCATGAGGCCGGTATTGGCCATTTGATTAACGAAGCAAAAAGGGCTGAGGTCACAAATTTGAAAGTGATCAAATGTGATGCTGTCGAGGTGTTGGAAAAAAGCTCTGCTTCAGTTTTTGATCGGATACAGGTTTTTTTCCCAGATCCCTGGCACAAGAAAAAACATCATAAACGACGCTTAATCTCAGATTATTTTATGGACCTGGTTCATCGCGCGCTGCTACCCAAAGGTATCTTTCATGTTGCTACGGATTGGCAGCCGTATGCGGACCAGATGGATCAGCTGTTTCAATTGGATAAGCGGTTCCAGCGTTGCTTAATTCCATCCAGACCAGAGACCAAATACGAACGCCGGGGTCTTTCACTGGGGCACAAAGTTACCGACATCTCGTTAACCAAAATGGACTCGTGACCTTCTGCTGGGGCCGAGCTTGATTTAGTGCTTGAGAGTACGGACCTAGAGTAGGAGGCGGTGGACGAGTCCGAACTCAAATCATTAACAACAGGTCATCAAGATAGCGAAGACCGAGAGGGGTGGGTTTGACGTGGTTTTGATCGAATTGGATAAGCCCCCTGGATTTACTGCTGTTCAGGAATGGTTGTAATTGGTTTTGCGAAAGGCCGGTTGACTCCGAAAAACTGGAGAGCGTGAAACCTTCTACCAGACGCAATGCATTCATCAGATATTCGAGTAGTAGATCTTCTTCTTGTATGAGGTTAACAATGCGCTTGGGGGTGTTTAGATAATCATTCGGCACACGGGTTTTCAGCGTTCTGTGGATACCTGGCTGGGGTGTTTGAAAGCTGATCTTGCCATGAGCACCTGCACCGATCCCGATGTAATCACCGAAATTCCAGTAGTTCAGATTGTGCCTGCATGCTTTCCCGGGCCTTTTAAAGGCAGAGATTTCATAGCGTTTGAAACCAGCTTTTTGTAGATATTCGAGTCCTGTCCGGTAGATGTTCCACAGGGTCTGCTCTGCCGGCAGGTCAGGCCTATGGGTATAAAACAAGGTGTTTGGTTCGATGGTTAATTGGTACCAGGAAAGGTGTTCGCTGTTGAGCGCGATGGCCTGGTCGAGATCACTCATGGCAGCCTCGATCGTTTGCCCCGGGAGACCGTGCATCAGGTCGAGGTTTATATTTTCAAACTCAGCTGCACGAGCAGCCTCAAATGCCCTGTATGCTGCAGCCTTATTGTGAACTCGACCAAGTTTTTTAAGTGCCGCATCAGAAAAACTCTGTATGCCAAGACTTAGCCGATTCACACCCGCTTCACGAAATGCTTTGAAACAGTTGATATCACTGCTTCCAGGGTTTGCTTCTACCGTACATTCGGTATCTGCCTGAAGAGGAAGAAACTGATTAATTCCGGTAAACAACCGCTTGATTGCGGTTTCGGATAACAGACTTGGTGTTCCACCGCCAATGAAAATACTCGATAGCCTGCGTGGTGTTTCAAGTTCACGAACCTCGTTTTTCAAATCAGAGAGTAATCGCTTGATATAGGCAGATTCGAGTTCTGGGTCGAGGTGAGTGGAGAGGGGCTGAACGGGCTGTTTTATGGCATGGGAATTGAAATCACAATAGGGACATTTTTTGATGCACCAGGGGATGTGTATGTACAGGGCAATAGTATCTGTTTTAGCCAACGAGAGCGGTTGTGCTGATAATTTACTCATTGACTAGCCAGGCCTTGAGTTGGGTTAGGGCTCGTCCGCGATGACTTAAGTCAGCTTTTGTTACGGCATCCAATTGAGCCGCTGTCTGGCTAAGCTGGTCTGGCAGGAACAGGGGATCATAACCAAAGCCATTTGAACCCTGCTTTTGAGTGGTGATTTCACCATGCCATCTACCTTGGGCAATGATTGGGTCAGGGTCTTGCCAGTGCCGGACAATAACAATACTGCAGTGGAAGTGGGCGTGGCGGTGCTTCTCCAGACTCATTCGCTCGAGTAGTTTGTCGCAGTTTTCCAGGTCACTTGCTTTCTCACCCGCGTATCGTGATGAGTAGATGCCGGGCGCGCCGTTAAGGCAAGCCACCGCAAGGCCGGAGTCATCGGCGAGCGCGGCCAGCCCTGTTGCCCGAGAAGCGAAGCGGGCCTTTAAGAGGGCATTTTCTAAAAAGGTTAAGCCGGTTTCTTCGGGTGTCTGCAAATCAAATTCGGATTGATCATGTAGCCTGATTTCATCCGGCAATAGCATTCGTAGTTCGGCTAGTTTATGGGAATTGCTACTGGCTATGACCAGCTCACTGAAGCTGTAATTAGAAGTATTGTCGTTGGAACGCGAGTTCATAGGTTTCCTCACTGCCCACTGGGTGAATTTGGATATTGTATCGAATGAGGTCTTTTTCGTTAATAATTTGTTCTGCTAGGTAATAAATGGTGTCCTGCTCGATAACTTCAAGGAAGTCCAGGGGGTGCAGTTGGTTGAGGATATTTTCAGCAGTGCCCGTTATAGTCGCAGCAACGGATATATCCTGGGTACGAATGGCAATATTGGTAATGATTCTGTTTCCGGAACGCACCAGACCATGTTTTGCTGCAACGCTTGCTGGAATCAGGGTCGACGAAATAGCGGTGTAGTGAATCTCGTAAGGCCCACGTATGACTCGTTGCTCGGCCGATACAGGCCAGTGAAACAGCAATAACAAAGTGCAGGTTAGCAGCCATCTAAATAACTTAGGCAATTTAGTACAGTCCTGAAATGAGTCCGTTCGGAACCCCAAAAAATACTGCCAGGGGCCGGACTAACAGGAAGTTATCAAGTAGATTGACGACCACAAAAACCAAAATAAGGGAAAAATCCAGGCCACCCATGGAGGGGACAAGTTTACGAGCTGGCTTGCATAGCGGATCAGTAATTTGTTGGACCAGCAGGATAATGGGGTGACTGGAGTAGGGCGCAATCCAGCTTGCGATTACCAGAATCAACAGGGAGAAAAAATAAATATTGAGAATATCGGAAAGAATGCCAACGACGGCCCAGGCGAGATAGATAAAATTAAATAATGAATTGCCGGCGATCGCCATGATCAGGCAAATGGCCAGGGATTGGACTAGGATTGCGCTAGCTAAAGTTGCCGTATCGAGTACACCTATAGGAGGAAAAAACAATCGAAAAGGTTTTATAGCCGGATCTGTTAGTCGCACAATACTCTGGCAGATTGGGTTGTAGTAGTCTGCTCGACTGGCTTGCATAAGAAAGCGAATCACTAAAAAAAGAACATATAGGCCAAAAAACGTTTGTACTATAAAAATACCGGCTCCTGTCCAATTGTCTGTCATGGTTTTAATCCTTTCGATTGAGCATGCCTAAAAGAATCGGCTTCAACTCTTTCCTAATTCAACGGAACGCTGTTGTGCTGCTGTTGCCGCTTTTTCTATTATAGACTGAAGGCCCTGATCAGTGAGAACCTTGCAGGCTGCCTGAGTTGTTCCACCGGGTGAGGTTACATTCTGCCTGAGTTGTGCAGGCGAATGTGGACTAATTTTCGCCATTTGCGCCGTTCCCAATGCGGTTTGCAACACCAGATGTCTGGCTGACTGCTCATCCAGGCCCAAAGTCATAGCGGCGTCAATGAGTGTTTCCATGAGGTAGAAGAAGTAAGCCGGACCACTTCCAGAGATGGCGGTAACCGTATCCAGATCATGTTCTTGTTCGAACCAGCGAGTTTCGCCAACAGACGACATCAGCTCTGTTGCCAGAGAACGGGCAGCTTTAGATAAATCATTCTCAGCAAATAGTGCCAGCATACCTTCACCGATTAGAGCCGGTGTGTTGGGCATACAGCGTACCAGGTTTGCGTGCGCCAGCCAGGTTCTAAGGGAAGTCGTGTTAATCCCCGCGGCAACGCTGATAACCAGTTGTCCTGGCTTGAGGGGAACTATCGAGGTGGCCGCCATTTTAACCTGGCCTGGTTTAACACAAATCAAGATAGCATCGGCGCCGGCAGTGGCTTCAGCGTTATCGCTGGTAACGCCAACTCCCATTTCGTTGAGTTTTTGGCGCTGAATTTCATCAGGGTCTGCTACCCAAATATCTTTGCCTGTGTAGCCATTTTCCAATAGTCCGCCCATGATGGCAGTGGCAATATTGCCACCACCTAAAAATGCAATTTTATTCATCCATTGTCCTCATGTAACGGTTATTAGGTTATTTTTGGTGCTCTTGCACCAAAGATGGCCGTTCCTATCCTAACCCAGGTTGCCCCCTCGGCAATGGCGGCTTCAAGGTCATTACTCATACCCATAGAGAGTTCCGTAAAGCCGGTCAGGTCAAGCTGATTAGAAATTGACTGGCGCAGAAGGGCAAGTTTACGAAAGCCCGCGCGCTGCTCCTGGAAGTCCAGGGATGGCCTCGGAATGGCCATCAGGCCCATTAGGGATAGCTGTGGTAGGTTGCTACAGGCCTTAACCAGGTCATAAAGCAGTTCGGCGCTTGCGCCCGACTTAGTCGCTTCGTCGTCGATGTTTACCTGGAAGAAAATACCCAGGGGTTCAAGCGAGGCGGGGCGGTGATCATTGAGGCGTTTAGCAATTTTGAAATTCGAAACACCATGCACATAAGAGAATTTTTCAGCGATTACGCGAGTCTTATTTGATTGAATTGCACCAATAAAGTGCCAATGAGCAGCGGGTAAGGCTGCGACTTTCAGTGCTGCCTCCTGCAGATAGTTTTCTCCGAAATGTAACTGCCCTGCTTCAAAGACGGAGGCGACGTCGGCGACTGATTTTGTCTTGCTGACGGCGATTAAATTGATGCTTCGATGGTCACGTTGATGCTCTATGCAAGCGGTTTTGATTCGCCTGCGCACCTGGCTAAGGTTATCTGGGATCGGGTTCATTAGGTATCAAGTTTGTGGTGTATTAGATTGTCGCATACTACTATAACGGTACAAGGCAAAAGTTTTGAATATTATTGCCTACTCAAATAATTCAGGGATTTTTAATGGATATCACCGAGCTGTTAGCGTTTAGTCAAAAACAAGGTGCATCTGATCTGCATTTATCGGCGGGTTTACCGCCTATGATTCGCGTCGACGGAGATATTCGTCGTATTAACGTCCCGTCGCTTGATTCCAAAGAAGTCTATGCGTTGATCTACGAAATTATGAACGATAAACAAAGGAAGGATTTCGAAGAGAACCTAGAGTGTGATTTCTCTTTTGAGATACCGGGTGTAGCACGGTTCAGAGTAAACGCTTTTAATCAAAACAGAGGTTCGGGCGGTGTATTCCGGACCATCCCATCGACAGTCCTAACCATGGAAGACCTCGGTATGGGAGATGTTTTTCGTAGCATAGCGGAGACCACACGAGGATTGATTCTGGTGACGGGGCCGACTGGATCGGGTAAGAGCACGACCTTGGCTGCCATGATGGACTATGTGAATGCTAATCGTTATCAGCACATTCTTACCATAGAGGACCCCATCGAGTTTGTTCATGAAAGTAAAAAATGTCTGATTAATCAAAGGGAAGTCCATAGAGATACTCTTGGCTTTGACGCAGCGCTCAGATCAGCATTACGTGAAGATCCGGATATTATTTTGGTTGGAGAGATGCGTGATTTGGAAACCATTCAGTTGGCACTAGAAGCGGCAGAAACCGGACATATGGTATTTGGCACACTGCATACCTCATCAGCCGCAAAAACCATTGATCGTATTGTCGATGTCTTCCCGGCTGCGGAAAAAGCCATGGTCCGGTCGATGTTATCGGAATCTTTGCAAGCAGTTATTTCTCAGAACCTGTTGAAGAGAAATGGCGGTGGTCGAGTGGCAGCCCATGAGATTATGTTGTGTACGCCAGCGATTCGGAATCTGATTCGCGAAGATAAAGTGGCCCAGATGTATTCGGCTATCCAGACAGGGGGTCAGATAGGGATGCAGACCCTGGATCAATCCCTAAAGAATTTAGTCCAACAAGGCACGATTTCCAGGGAAGTGGCCAGGGCAAAAGCTAAGATACCAGACGATTTCAGTTAACCCGGATACGCTTTGGGAAAGTGCCAGGTCGGTTCATGATTGGTTAAGCCAAGTTTCCAGTATTAATGCGGCTGAAAGGTCGTCTACGCGCTCAGCTCGCGAATGGTCTCTTGCTGCACGGGTGCTGAGTCGTTCATCGATCATAATATGAGGGAGTTGGTAACGCGCTGTCAGTCGATTTGCAAATTTTTCAGCACGGCGGGTCATCAGGCTGCGTGAATCATCCATGTTAGTGGGTAGCCCGACTACTATAATGTACGGTTGCCATTCGCTCATAATGGCATCAATGTCGAGCCAGTTAGGAATGCCATTGTTAGCAGCTACGATAGCCAGCGGAGTTGCGGTTCCAGTCAGACGCTGACCAACAGCAATGCCGATGTTATGGCTTCCGAAATCGAAGCCGATGGCGAACTCCGATTTCATTCGTCGCGCCCCGAGTGCTGGCCAACCAGGTTTAAATCTATACCTAGCTGTAAAGCGGCTTTATGGGGTTTGTCGGCTGGTTCACCGGTAAACAGGATGTCTTCATTAAAGGGGGTAACCAACCAGGCATCTCGGATTATTTCATCTTCCAGTTGTTGTGGTGCCCAGCCAGCGTAACCCAGTATAGCAAGAAGGTTAGCCGGGCTGGGACCGTCAGCAGATTGCTTAACCAGATCCTCGGTTGTGGTTAGATTAACGTATTGATTGATACTGACCGTGCCAGTAAATGAGGTGTCTGGGCTGTGCAGAAAAAACATTTGATCAATTGCTACTGGGCCGCCTAGCAGGACCAGTTGTTCACCTTGGCTTCGCTTCATTTCAGGGATCAGGTCGCTGAGCAGATAGTCACTGGTTTTATTAATCGTCAGGCCAAAGGCACCATCTTCATTGTGTTCGATTAAGAATATAATGGACTGTTCAAAAAAGTCCCCCGCGAGGCCCGGCATGGCGACCAGGAAGGATCCTTTCAATTGCTGTTCACCCTGCATTAGAAAAGCTTAGCCGTTCGTTCCTGCGGAATTGCCAGGTACGGATGATTTCCAGAATATCGGTGGTCTGCCGTAACTCATCTGGGAAGGGGGCATAGGGCGCAGCTAGATGGACAATCCTGATGGCGGCTTCGTCTAAGATAGAATGGCCCGA
The DNA here is from genome assembly GCA_018666555.1 of Gammaproteobacteria bacterium. Taxonomy (GTDB): domain Bacteria; phylum Pseudomonadota; class Gammaproteobacteria; order Pseudomonadales; family Azotimanducaceae; genus UBA9926. The sequence continues at coordinate 5,254 of JABIZD010000115.1, read as the reverse complement.
GCTTTCCAGCAGGATTACTTCTTTTAGAGAGCCATCGGGAAGTAAAGCAACCAGGAGCCGAAGGTTGCCGTAAACATGGGTTCGCCTTGCTTCATCTGGATAGTTTAGGTTGCCTATATTCTCAACTTTTCGGCGCCAGGAGTTAAGATAATAGGCCACCGGGCTAGCCAGGGTAGATAGGCTGTTAACGCGGGTAATCCTGGGTCGGCGCGCCAGCAGTTGGGTTATGTCATCGAGTTCCTGGTATTGATCAGTCGTGATACCAGCCAGCATCATCTGTGCTGTTGAGCCAAGGTTTGGGACAGTGATTTCCGTGGCTGCAAGGGGTTTGGGTAGGTTTATCGAGGTACTTTTTACTATCGGTGGATTTGGCCGCGATGGGTCTTTGGATACACTAGTTGATTGATGGCTCTGGTCGGTTGATTGGCTAGCTGATGCTGCGGCCTTGAGTTTGTAACTTTGCTGTTCGCTCCCTGACCCCAGTTGTTGATGCTGGGCGATATAATCGGCCTGCGTGGGTGCTTGATCACTCTTACTTCGAACCAGTGTGATATCCAGGGTTTGTTGTTGCGGTGATGGGTCGAGGGCTGAAAATGTAATTCCGACGATAATGACTGCATGCATAGTGAATGCAAGAAATAGCGTAAAACTCAGGCGATCTGTTGTAGTTACAGTTGAGTTGGTTGAGGTCAATGCCTGCTTCCTAAGTGTGTTTCAATGAAATCCAGGTAATCACCGGCGATATCCAGATCAAACGCCTTATCCAGTTCGCGTATACAGGTAGGGCAGGTAACATTGATCTCCGTTAGATAGTCACCGATAACATCGATACCGACGAAATAAAGCCCTTTCTCAACCAGCGCCGGGCCTACTTGGTCACATATCCAGCGATCACGGTCGGTCAGGGGCCTGCCGATACCAGATCCCCCAGCAGCTAGATTTCCGCGGGTTTCGCCGGCTGCCGGAATGCGCGCCAGGCCGTAAGGAACGGGTTCACCGTTGATGAGCAGGATTCGAGTATCACCCTGGCTGATTTCCGGGATGAACTTCTGGGCCATGATCTGGATCTGTCCCAGGTCAGTCAAAGTTTCCAGGATGACATTACGGTTGCTGTCATTTTCTTTGACCCTGAAAATAGAGCTGCCACCCATGCCGTCAAGTGGTTTGAAAATGACGTCTCGGTGTTTATCATGAAATTGTTTCAGTACCTCGGGATCTGCACTGACAACATTTTCCGGCGTGCATTGGGGGAATTGCAGGGCAAATAGTTTTTCATTGCAATCCCGGATACTGCCGGGATTATTCAATACGGGAATCCCGGCTCGAACTGCAAATTCAAGCAGGTAGGTCGCATAAACGAAATCCATGTCAAATGGCGGTTCCTTGCGCATCAGGATAATATCGAATTGGTCCGCTTGTTGATGTTGTGTTGAAATAATGTCGTACCAAGGGTCCGCCCCGGTTCTAAACTCGACCCTTTGATTATGGAGCCAGAGTTCATTTTCCTGTACGTAGAGACCGTTTAATTCGATCACGGATACTTCGAAGTTGCGAGCCTGGGCAGCCTGCATCATTGCCAGAGTGCTGTCTTTTATTGGGTTAATGGATTCAATGGGGTCCATGACTACAGCCATTTTGATGCTCAACGTCCAGCGCTCCTGATTGGTTTGGTCAAGTTCTATTGTAAACCAGTTTGCTCTTTTAAGGTTGGCAAGGCTTGAAGATGTTTATTAAGCCAGTCGGCAATTTTTCTTGGTGCGCTGGCTTTGGGTTGGCAACGGTTGATTGTGCCAGTGCTTAGTCAAAACTGTTTTTTAGATGATGATTATGCTGACGCAACCGAGAAAGTAATAGCGGTAAAGGCGTGCGTCTATCAAGGCAAAAGCACGGCCATCAGTTAATCATTTGACAGGCCGAGGCTGATTTCACTCAACCCAGATACTTTGTTTTTCTCGATGATTTTCCCGGAAAAGGTTTCCATTTCAAACTGATTACTGTTGACCAGGTCATCCGGGGTATGGGTGAGTAGTACGCTGCGCATTCGCTCGACTTCATCAACGGGGACATAGCGGTTAGTGACGTGAGTAAAACCATTTTCTTTATCGTAAATGGAGACCACGATTCTGCTGACATCCTGGATTTCGCCGCTGCGACTATACAGGCTTTCTTTTTCCTGAAATTGCTGTTCATTTAACCAAAGACACAGCGTCATATCAGAAATCTGGAAACCATGCTTGGTTGTCATCATGTACTGCCATAGTTTGAACAACTCAAATTCAATATAGCGTACCGACTCGGAGCCAGCAGAACTTGAAAGAAAGCAGCGGATTAATTTCTGTGAAGCAATATCTGCCATAGGTGTTTCTCTCTAGAATGATCAATAAATTTTGCCAGGTCGTGTCCCAGTATAACTGACAAAGCAGCTTTTGTGGATTGGGGTCCCACCACCTCGACTACTTGCCTGTAGAGATATTAAAGATACTGATCGCCTGCATAAGTTGATCATATCGAGTTGGGCTGTTTTATGCTGATGACTATCTAACGCAGGTCTCGACGGCATTTTCAGTGGTCTGCCCATCGCTGTTGCAGGAGAGCCAGGAGCGCAGCGGGTGCCGTTTCAGCCCTTAGCGTTCTGGCACCAAAGCCAAAAGGGTGAAAATCCCGCCGAATCAGGAAGGCCAGTTCCTGTTGGCTTAAGCCACCTTCTGGTCCAATTAGCAGGGTCAGTGTTCGTGGCTTGCTATGACCGTAAGAGGACAGTCTGGGTTGGCCCGCCTCGGCGACCAGTTTGAGCCCGGGCTGCAGACCAGCGACCGCCTCTGCCAGCAGTTGACCCGGCTGTAAGATGGGTAGTTGGGTGCAGCCACATTGTTCAGCTGCAGACTGGACTGCCTGTTGCAAACTGGCGTAGCTGCTTTTTTCCTGCTTGATACTGATACTGGCGTTGTCGGTTCTGACAGGGGTTATCTCGCTTACACCCAGTTCCACCGCCCTTGTGACGGCCTGATTCATCTTGTCGCGTTTTAACAGGCTCATTAGAAGGTGAATTTTGAGACTGGATTCCCGGTTGACAGGATTAAATTCAAGTATCTCTACCAGCAGGAGCTGTCTGGATCGCTCGGTTACTTTTGCCTGGTATTCACCCCCTCTGCCATTGAACAGGATAAGAGGGTCGGAAGCTTTGATTCTTAGAACATTGAGGAGATGATGGGCCTGGGGTTCACCGATTTTGATATGGGTTGCGCAGTTCAACTCCTGGTCGAGATAAACCCTTGGAATATGCATAACAGACCCTCAGTTCAGAGTCCCAGATTTCGGCAGATGCGAGTACTGGCTCTGGAGTTGTTTAAAGTATAAAAATGCAGTCCAGGTGCGCCGCCTTCGAGTAATCTCTCGCAAAGGGAGGTGACGATTTCTTCACCGAATGCCCGCAGTGCCTGGACATCACTGGCATATTGTTCCAGGTGCTTTATTAGCCATCTAGGGATATCCGCTCCACAGTTGTTAGAAAACCTGATTAATCCAGTCAGATTAGTGATCGGCATAATGCCTGGAACCACCGAAGTGGATATTCCCATTGCAGCACAATTATCGAGAAAGCGGAAATAAGCGTCAGCATTATAGAAATATTGGCTAATAGCACTGTCAGCGCCGGCATCCATTTTCAGCTTGAAGTGGTCAAGATCAGATTTGACGCTGGTTGATTCAGGGTGGACTTCAGGATAGGCAGCAACAGCAATGTGAAAATGCTGCTGGGTTTCTCGCCGGATGAAGGCGACCAGGTCGGATGCATGTGCCAGGTGCGAGCTACCGGCGATGCCAGACGGCACATCGCCACGAAGAGCCACCAGGCGATTGATACCAGCATTTTTATAGGTATGTAAGAGGGTTGCAATGGTCTCTTCGGAGTCTCGGCCAAATGACAGATGCGGCGCGACCTTGGCTCCTTGTTCTGCCAAGGCTATGACGGCTTCCACGGTACCATCCTTGGTTGAACCACCGGCGCCATAGGTAACGGATACGTAATCGGGGTTCAGGTTAGCCAGTTTCCGGTAGGTACCGATCAGGTTTTCTTTAGCCTGCTCACTTCGCGGCGCAGAAAACTCGAAACTGAGCTGCATGGTATCCGGAGAGCCAGTTTCCATGGTTAAAGTGCATCGGCCAGTACCTCGGCTTTATCGGTACGCTCCCAGGTAAAGTCCTCGCCGTCACGTCCGAAGTGACCATAACTCGCCGTGGGCAGATAGATCGCACGTTTTAAGTCGAGCATATCTATCAGACCTTTTGGTCTGAGGTCAAAATGCGTCCTTACCAGTGCCTCAATAGCCTCTTCGGGTAAACGTCCGGTGCCGAAGGTATTGATGCTGATAGATGTGGGTTCAGCGATGCCGATGGCGTAAGAGATTTGAATCTCACAACGATCAGCCAGGCCAGCAGCGACAATGTTTTTTGCCACGTAACGACCCGCATAAGCGGCACTTCGATCTACTTTTGATGGGTCTTTACCTGAGAAGGCGCCGCCACCATGCCGCGCCATACCACCGTAGGTGTCGACGATGATTTTTCTACCGGTCAAACCACAGTCTCCGACGGGTCCGCCGATAACAAAATTACCGGTCGGATTGATGAAGTATTTAGTATCAGCATGTAGCCAGTTTGCTGGTAGCACGGGTTTAATGATCTCTTCCATAATGGCTTCGCGCAGATCATTCAGGCCGATATCAGGATCATGTTGGCTTGATAGGACCACGGCATCGATACCGGTGGGCATGCCGCTGGCATCATAGCGAAAGGTGACCTGGCTTTTTGCATCAGGGCGTAGAAATTTCAAGTCGCCGCTTTTACGGACTGCCGCCTGTTTCTGGACCAACAGGTGGGAGTAGGTAATAGGAGCGGGCATTAACACGTCAGTTTCATTGCTGGCATAGCCAAACATCAGGCCTTGATCACCAGCGCCTTGTTCGTGATCGCTTGATTCATCAACGCCCATAGCAATATCAGGAGATTGTTTGCCCAGCGCATTGATAATAGCGCAGGAGGCACCATCGAAACCGATATCGCTATGGTTGTAACCTATATCGAGAATGACATCCCGGCAAACTTTCTCATAGTCGATATTCGCAGTCGTTGTTATCTCGCCTGCCATCACCACCATGCCGGTTTTCACCAGTGTCTCGCAGGCGACCCGGGCATTAGGGTCTTCGCTGATAGCAGCGTCGAGGATGGCATCAGAAATCTGATCAGCCATTTTGTC
>JABIZD010000153.1 GCA_018666555.1 Gammaproteobacteria bacterium | reverse complement strand
GAACAGGTTCATTGCAAACAGCAAATTAATCTACATGAGATTGCGACCATGGTCCCAGAGTGCAGAATGAACCAGGACAAAACAAACCCCTTTCTGTGTTAACGTAGAATCAGCCAAAACTTAATTCTGGTAACCTGATTTCATTATAATTAATGACTTAAAAGAGAACAGGCCAGGCTGCAGGAGGTCAATGTGTCGTACGACTTAGTGATAAAGAACGGAACCATTGTAGATGGTTCAGGCGGAGCACGTTACCGCGGAGATATTGCCATCGAGGCAGGTAAAATCGCCAGAATAGGACGCGTCAACGAAAAAGGCGATCAGACCATCGATGCTGAGGGTCACATCGTTTCACCCGGGTTCGTCGACGGCCACACGCACATGGATGCACAGATTTTCTGGGATCCTATTGGCTCCAGCTCCTGCTATCACGGTGTCACCAGCGTTGTCATGGGCAACTGTGGTTTCACCCTTGCCCCATGCAAACAGGAAGATGCTGACCTGGTTTTCCGCAATCTGGAGCGGGCCGAAGATCTCTCTCGCGACGCCATGTTGGAGGGCATTGACTGGACATGGGAAACTTTTCCCCAATTCCTCGATACCGTCGACAACCTGCCAAAGGGAATTAACTACGCCGGTTACATTGGTCATTCTGCATTACGTACCTACACCATGGGTGAAAGGGCCTTTAGCGAAGAGGCCAGTGAAGATGATATAAAGAAAATGCAGGCTCTGGTCAAAGAAGCCATGCATGCCGGTGCAATTGGGTTTTCAACTTCGCGTACTTTTAATCACACGACTGCAGACGATAGACCCGTTGCCAGTCGTCTGGCCAACTGGCAGGAAGTGCGCGCTATCGTTAATGCCGTTGGAGAAACCGGCAAAGGCATATTTGAAATTGCGGGAGAAGCACCTGGACGCGACCCTGCAAGAATCCGGGAGTATCACGAGCGCTTACGAGACCTCGCAGTTGAATCGGGCGTAACCCAGACCTGGGGTATGTTCAGTCTGAGTATTGCTCCGGATTTCTGGCGGCCCTACTTTGACCTGCTAGACGAGACAGCCCAGGCAGGTGGTCGAATGTTTGCTCAGGTCCACAGTCGTGCCTTGAACAACATACTGTCTTTCGAAAGTAATCTGCCGTTTGACAACTGGGAGTTATGGCGCGATATCCGGGCCCTGCCCCTGGCCGAGCAAAAAGCCAAGCTGCTGGATCCTGCTATCAAAGCCAAACTTGTTGCTATCGCCAATCAGAAATACACCGGTCCCCGGATAGTCGGTGCTGAACTAAGGCCCCCAAACTGGGATCGCGTTTATGCTATGGACGATATGGTCTATGACAAGCCTTCAATGGCCGAACTGGCTGCAAGTAAAGGTATCAACCCTGTTGAACTGATGATCGACATGGCCGTTGAAAGAGATATGAAAATGTTCTTTCGCACCCCTATTGCTAACGAAAACCAGGACGACGTTCTGGAAATGATCAAGCACCCACGCTCAGTGGTGACCTTCTCAGACTCAGGTGCCCATGTATCACAGATCATGGACAGTTCACTGCAGACCCACCTGCTGAGCTACTGGGTACGCGAAAAGCAGGCCTTGACGCTGGAAGAAGCTGTACGCCAGATAACCTATAACACCGCCACCATGTGGGGCCTGCACGATCGTGGTCTACTTCGTGAAGGGATGGCTGGAGATATTGTTGTCTTTGATCCAGATACCATAGGACCGCAGATGCCGGAAGTGGTCCACGACCTGCCGGCCGGTGCCACTCGACTCAAGCAAACTGCTGATGGCATCCTCAATACCGTCGTCAATGGCGAAATCCTACTGACTAACAACGAGTACAGCGGCGCAACGCCCGGACGTCTGCTACGAAGTTAACCTTTAAATACAGCCCCCACTAGTCAGTTAACGGGCATCGGAACCGACCCTATGGTGCCTGCTTAAATTGGACTTCGCCTTGGCACCCAGCCTGACTCCTTAATCGATGCGCTGATTGGCCTAGAAGGCTTAGCACCCTATTTCCTCGAAACTGAAGCCACCTTTTTATCAGCGAAGAGGGCGATTTAAGTTTTGCCATGAAATACGAAAAAGACTTTCTACTAACCCAAAAACTGATTGCCAAGCCCAATATCAAAGTCAGCTGTTTTGCGCAAACCTCTCTTCACAGAAACATAGGACCAGGGCTTTCCAATGCTGAACTGAGTATCCAGACCCGGTACGAATTTAACCGCGTTATCCCTTTATATGCCGATCTTAAGTACGATCGAACTGTCGGTAAAACCAGAGTTTTCACCAACCGCAATGACGAAGATGCAAATACTTTTACGGCAACACTCGGTTTGAAATCCCTGTTCTAATCCGATGAGTTGCTGAGCATCCGTGCACAAAACTGAGTTGCTGAGCATCCGTGCACAAAACATAGCTTTATATAGAGCGCTTTATATAGAGCGCTTTATATAGAGCGCTTTATATAGAGCGCTTTATATAGAGCGCTTTAAATACAGCGCTTAAATTGAGCGCTTTGAATACAGCGCCAAAAAAAGATCACTTCCTCTGGAGAAGCTGCTCTGCCGAGGGCGATGACTATTACAATGAGGCCGTCGCATGTAATTCTAGCCGTTTTCTGCTCGCCGCTAGCGCCTGAACCAGCCTATACCTAACACCAGCACCAGCGGTGCCACAGCTAAATTAATTAAGCTGAGCAACTGCCAGTGCCAATAATCTGACCAGGCCACGCCCAAAGTCGCCACCATAAACAAAGTCGTCGTCGTCCAAGGCAGTAGACTCTCTATCATAGTGCCATAATCCTCCAAGGAGCGAGACAGTACCCTGCGATCTATTCCGACCTGATCGAACTTTCGCCTGAAGGCATCGCCAACAATGAAGCTGGTGGCATACTGGTTACTCGATATGGCATTCACCAGACCGGTAGAAAAAAGCGCCGTCAATGCAGTGGTTAATGGTCGATCACTCCAACGCAGCAGACTTTGTATTACCCGGGGAATGGCTGACACTGAATCCACAGCCCCAATAAAGAAAAACACTAGAAAGGCAATAAATATGGGCTCACTCATAGAGTAAATCCCACCCCGGTTAACTAATTCAATCACACCTGCAGACACCTCAATATCCGCAGCCATGGAATTGACATTAAAACCTGCCTTCAGAGCTTCTCCAACCTGATACAGGGAATAATCTTGAAACAGGAGTGCCAGGAGCGTTGCCATTACAATCGACAGTAGTAATGTGGGCAGAGAAGGTTGTTTAAGCAAACTGCCTGCCAGAACAATCAAAGGGGGTAACAACAGAAGAATATTGAAGTTAAAGAGTCTATTGAGTCCCAGCAATAAACTATCCAACTGACTACTATCTGCTATTGCAAAGTCATGACTGGCACTCAATCCAAGGGTATAGAACAAAATAGCCGCCAGAATGGCAGACGGCAGGGTAGTGTAAAACATGGAATGAATATGCCCATATAAGTCAACGTCGCAGGCAATCGCAGCCAGATTAGTTGTATCTGATAACGGTGACATTTTGTCGCCAAAATAGGCGCCGCCAATAATCGCACCAGCTGCGATCCCCAAATCAGCCCCAAGTGCTGAGCCTATACCAATTAACACAACGCCGATGGTCGCTGCCGATCCATAACTGGTCCCCGTTAAGGATGAAAACAGCACAGGGACAAGAAAAGCGGTCAGGTAAAAGTAGTCTGGATGGACTATCTTTAATCCCCAGTAGACCAGCATGGGGATGGTTCCAGACACTATCCAGCTACCGATCAGGGCGCCAATAAAGAGCAATATAAAAAATGCCGGCATGGCGGCGCGCATTCGCTCGACAATACTCGATTGCAACTGCTGCCAGGCAACACCAGCCAGGCGTAGCACCAGAACAGCAAAAAAAGCCGCCATTAGAAACACCATTTCCAACGCCAGGGGCGGCGACTGACTGACCAGAGGTGGTAGTATTAACCCAAACACGATTAACCCGATCAACCCAATCAGCGGCACCGTGATAACCCAAAGAGGCAGCATCTTCTCTACCGATTGCTCTGTTTCTTCCAAGTCATTCCCCTGATATATGCGGTCCATAGGACCTTATCTCCCTACACTACCGGGAGTAAATGAAAACACCGCGCACCTGACCTACTGATAATTCCTAGTTTATTCTTTAGTGGTATAGCCAAGTCGGGTCACGGCTGCAACGCAGATCACTGCCCGGTCATAGTGACGACAAAAATCAAAAGTATCACCGGCGGCGCGATGTAACGCATATTAAACCGCCACAGCCTGAATAGGACATGATCACCCCCCCACTCTTCCTGGGTTGCCTGTCCAGACATGACATAACCAACAAAAATGGTGAGTAGTAAAGCGCTGGTTAGAATCAACACATTAACCACGAAGAAGTCCACTAACCGAAAAATAGTGAAGCCCTCAAACATTGCGATAAACGCCAGTGGTTCAAAATCAGCCAGCAGATTATATGAAAAAACTGAACCCAGACCGAAAAACCAGATCAGACTACCTGCTCTTAAAGTCATCCCTACTCGAGTAACGCCAGGCCTTTCCACCAATCGGGACACCACAGACTCCAGCATTGAAATCGAAGTACTCAGTGCTGCAAACAGCACCAACACGAAGAACAATGAGCCGATAATCTGCCCTCCTGGCATTTGGCCAAAGGCAACTGGCAGCGCCTCAAACAAGAGCCCCGGACCCGCTCCCGCTTGCAGGCCATAGGCAAAAACAATCGGGAAAATAGCCAGCCCTGCCAGTAGGTCCACAGAGACATTGGCAGAAGCGATCAGCACGGCTGTTTTCGGAATTGATGCCTCTCGTTGCAGATAAGCCCCGTAGGCGATGATTCCGCCGCCACCCACACTCAACGAGAAAAAAGCCTGACCCAATGCCAGCAGGACGACCTGTGAATCGAGCCGGTCGAAGTCCGGCACAAACATAAACTGGACTGCCGAATAAAAATCAGCAGTCAGCGCCGCATAGGCGACTAGAAATAATAAAATAACGAATAAAGCCGGCATCATCAGGCTCACTGCCCGCTCAACCCCAGCACGGACCCCCCTAGCAACGATAGACATCGTTAAGACCATGAAGACACCGTGCCAGAATGCCATCCCTAGCGGATCTGATTTCACCAGGTTGAACAAGTCTACAGACCCTGCAGGCGATAACTCGACCAATTCACCGAAGATTGACTTCACCAGATAAGCTAACACCCAGCCAGCGACTACACTGAAAAAGGTTAACGCAAAAAAAGCCACACTTAACGTCAACCAACCCAACCACTTCCAGTTCCGGCTATGCCCGTCGGCAATAGCTAACCCTTCTGTACTGCCAACAGGGCTTTTGCCTCCTCGCCGACCAATCAATATCATGGCTATCAGTGCCGGAATACCGAACAAGAGTATAAAAATGAAATACAGCGATATGAATGCTCCACCGCCATTCTCGCCTGCCATAAAGGGGAAACGCCAGATATTACCCAGGCCGACCGCACTGCCTATCGCGGCAAAAGCAAAGCCCCAGCGTGTCGCAAATTGCGTTCGATCTTCCAATTTAATCCTCCCTAAACAGTCAGCGGCTAACTCCCGGAGTCCCTATAAAGGACAAAGTTTGATGCTCATACTCGGTCCCAGGGATCCGTTAGCACATTAAGTAATACAGAACGTCCAGCAGTGACCAGATCAATAGCCCAGGCCATCGCCTCTGGCAGTTCCTGTACACTCTCTACCAACCTGCCGACTCCGCCACAGGTCTCGATGACTTTATGAAATTCTGGTGATGGTGCCAGGTCGACCAGTGGCATTGTATCGGCATTAACACTGTATCCGTCGGGGTACATTCCCGCCGTAGCAGAATGAACTGAATGCCATCGTTCATTATTAGCAATGATGGTCAGCGTTGGCAACTGTTCGGCCTGACCAACAAAGTGAGCCGAGACCGGATTACCAAATAAATAAGAGCCATTGCCTGTCAGAGTGATGACCATTTTCTCAGGTAATGCTCTCTTAATACCCAGAGCAGCCCCTAGGCCAAAGCCGAGTCCACCAGCATGACTACCTGCAATATAACTTCCTGCTGTCTGCAAATTCAGGCTATCGAGGGTCACTGCCAACTCATTGACCAGGATCATACTTGCATCCAAATGTTCATTGAGACATTCGGCTAACTCAATGGGATGGGTTCTATTGCTGGTTTCAATTTGCCTTCTACTCGCAGAAAAATCGTTCTCCACCACCTGGCGCAACTGCTGTAACTGGTATGAGCGTTGTTTTAACACCTTCAATTGTCCGGCTGCATCGGATCTCAGTTGCTGCAGCAACGCTTCCAAAAAGCGCCTGGAAGGTGCCGCGATAGCCATATCTGCAGGAAAGCCCCTAATCGGGTAATCCCGGAAGAAAGGATCACTGGAACAATGAATGATCGTCGCTGATGGATTCGGTGGCCCCCGGTCTGGTACCCAGGGAACTTCACAATCCACCACCAGCACCAGATCAGCTTTATCCAGAACTAACTGTGGCTGTGTACCCAGGTTCATCGGGTGAGCAGCAGCCATGTTCAAATCTCTGGCGAAGGGTTGCACAACGCCAATTGAGAATTCTTCTGCCAGCGTGGCAATTGCCTCAAAGCTGTCCAGGTCACGACCAGCAAAGGACGTCAGCAGTACAGGGCATTGTGCCTGCCCAACTGCGTCAGCAACCGCCCTGATCACTGCCGGGTCCACATCCTCGCCAACTACCCCAGGCGCTCGGCTCAGCGTCAATACTGAATCGACCGCTGGCTCATCGAGAACTTCTCTTGGCAAAGTCAAATAGGTCGGCCCAAAAGGTAAAGTCATAGAGATATCTACAGCTCTTTGCAGCAACACCGCGACATCCTGGCCCGAGCGTAATTCATAATCCCATTTTGTGTACTCTCGAACCACCCCCCCCTGGTCAAAGGTATCCTGGCCCCAATGGATCATCGCCCTTCTCGACGCAGCAAGGCCCGACTCCGTATGCGGTGTGCGCCCCGCAACCAGTAATAGAGGAACATGATCCCGGAACGCATTCATGATCCCGCACAGCGCATTGGCGGTACCCACCGTGGTGTGCACCATCACCACTGCGAGCTGTCCCGTCGCTCGGTAATGTCCAATTGCCATGGCTACGGCAACATTTTCATGAGGTACTGTAACAAAATCAGGACAGCGCTTGCCCTGAGCTCGCAGGGCAATGGAAGCTTCAATGAGAGGTGCGAAGTCCGTTCCTGCATTAGCAAAAATAGTTTCTATATTAAGGTCGGTAAGGGAGCAAAGAAATTTTGCTGCGACAGAGCCCTGAATGTTCACCGGCACCTACAACTCAAAAACGCGCTGGGCATTGCCACTGCGAATCGCACGACAGGTACCGGCTTGCAGTGCCTGGGTATGATTGAAAGCACCTTGTGTATCAAATACCTGATGAGGCCAGTCTGTCCCAAACATGACCTGCTCGGCACCCACTACCGAGATCAGGTAATCCAGTGCTGCCTGGTCATAGGTAATGCAGTCGTAATAAATATGCCGCAGATAATCCGTTGGCTTTTGCTGCATTTTCCTCCGCTGCGGCAGTTCCACCTCATCGCCCTTTTCAAAACGACCTACCAGATAAGGAAGTGTGGCACCGCCATGGGAGGCAATCAGCTTCAAATCAGGATATTGGTCAAAGAAACCGGTGAAGATCATTCGAGTGACTGCCAGTGTGGTATCGAACATGAACCCCACCGCCCAGCTTAAATCAAATTCCCCCATATCCATTACTATCGCCCCCGGTGGGTCGGTTGGATGTAACAGAACCGGTAACTTCCTGCGATCGATTTCTTGCCAGATCGGCGCAAAAAAGGAATCTGTCAAACTTCGTCCGGCAACGTTCGCCAGGACCATTACGCCCACTGCTCCTATAGCACAGCTCCGCTCCAGTTCCTCTATAGCAGCATCAGGATACTCCCAGGGTAGCGAGGTAAACCAGCGCAATCGATCCGGATAGGCAGTCTGCGCCTCGGCCATGGCATTATTAGACTCCTGGGCTGCCATGATACTGGTGTTTTTCCCGCCCCAATAGACGTTTGGGCAGGTCAGAGAGACGATAGACATATCTATTGCTGTATCGTCCATCTGCCTAATTCGGATATCGTAGTCAAAATGGCCAGGCTGAGGAAAAGCTACTGGCGTCTCGCCTTTAAAAATTTCTTCAAAGCCATCAGGTCTAATCTTAAGCCCATAGTCGCCTCCTTGTTCGCGGAGAATCTCTAAGTACTTTCTTGTATAAGCGTGAGTGTGGATATCTATGACTGTCACTTGCAGCTCCTTACCAGTTAACTATCAACGCAGAATAACCCTTAGTGCCCACAGACTAGCATCCGTTTACGCCTAATTCCTCCTTTTTTGCTATGCCGATTTAATGTCAAGCTGGTTTTGAATTCAGTCACCCTAGCCACACCGTCACAATTGGTATCTTTGATCCAACAGCGATCGGGCTCTGCCGAGTTCAAAATTCAGGTTATATCAAAATAGGCGCTTATCCCGGTCTCTGAAAACCGTGTATAGTTCTTTAAACAGGCTGTATCGTTGACCGAACGGATCTAAACTGGACCGCGAAAAGAGGCTAGTTAGCCTCAGCAATGCTAACAGATTAGACGTTTATGAAGAGGGCTCGAATCTCATAGCTGAAATCTGTTTTGGAATGCCAGTTTTTCCGCTACCAGAAAAACTGGCACGGCACCGCTAAATAAAAACCTCAGGGAGAAGTAATGAGCGAGTACGGATTAATTTCTCTGTTACCACCGGTCCTGACCGTCGCCATTGCAATGTGGTCTCGCAATATCATTATATCGTTGTGCCTGGGAACCTTCAGCGGTTCACTCATACTAAGTGGGTACAATCCTTTCAATGCCACTCTAGACTTAATTGAGAGCCGTATCTTTGTACAGATCAGTTCGCCATCGAACATACAGATTATTTTTACCATGATGGCAATAGGCGGATTCATCAAACTGCTAGAGGTATCAGGCGGGGCAAGCGCTTTCGCCAGGACCATGACTCACTTCATTTCCAATAAACCCAGAGCACAACTTTCCGCCTGGATGTCTGGCGTATCGATCTTTTTCACAGACTCTGGCAATGCCCTTATTATTGGCCCTCTATTTCGGCCTATTTTTAAAGAACTAAAAATCTGTAAAGAAAAACTAGCTTACATCCTGGACTCGACCTCCTCACCTATTTGCATCCTTATGCCCTTTATCGGCTGGGGTGCTTACATCATGGGGTTAATCGATCAGGCATATCTGGATACTGGACTAACCGAGACTGCGCTCTCTGTACTGCTCAAACTGATGCCCTACCAGTTCTACGCTATCCTCTGCCTGACCGCTGTACCCATGCTGGTATTCTCGGGTCGCGATTTCGGGCCTATGAAGAAGGCCCAGCACCAGTACGAGGCCTCAAACCAGGCATCAGATTCGAACCAGGAACTATCTGAGTCAAGCGACCATGTCGAGTCTATCAGTCTATTTGTAGTCCCTCTGACGGTTTTACTGACGCTGATTGCTGGCTTGCTTATCTGGCACGCCTCTAATAATGACCTGACCAGTCCACACATCCGTTCCAGTTTAACTATCGCCTACATCAGTGCTTCTCTTGCCAGTGCCATTCTTATGCTCAGAATCTATCAGGTCAGCCTGGCAGACTCACTTGATACCTTTGTAAAAGGTACTGAGACCATGGTGTTTGTCGTCATTATCTTGATTCTGGCGTGGTCCCTGAGTTCCGTCATCAAGGAGCTTGGAACCGCCCAGACCTTGTCGGTCCTGATTGGCCAGACGCTTAACCCAGCAATGCTGCCCGCAGTGGTGTTTATCCTGGGTGCTGTCATCTCGCTGGCGACGGGGTCTTCATGGGGCACGTTTGCGATTCTCATGGCTCTGGCCATTCCGGTCGCCCATAACACCGGCGCCCACATGTACCTGACGATTGCTGCCGTGCTCAGCGGGGGACTTTTCGGTGACCACACCTCACCTATCTCTGATACCACAGTCCTGGCATCCATCGGCGCTGACTGCCCACACATAGATCACGTAACGACACAGTTCTACTATGCGATGGTGATAGGCTCGGTAACCCTCCTGGCTTTTCTAATCGCCGGTTTTTACCCCAAAGAATTTCTCATTATCCCCGCCATTGTCTTGCTACTGATCTCCTTTCAAGTTATCGGGCGAAGGACAAAACCCGGATCATCGATAAGCGCTTGAGGTTTAAAGCGGTTACTTCAAGATAGTGACTCAACACCAGATACCCGCATGAGCCAATATCCCTGGTAGCTTGACCCGGACAGGCGTCTGCAAGGATAGCGGGCAACTCCAACTCTACCTGTTAGATAAAGCAAACCATTGACGACTAATATTTCCGATTCAGTCGACTGACCTGAAATGCATCCTGAAGTTGATATGACCAGTAAGCCATTTGAGCAATGACAGGTCCAAAAGGCTTGCCAACATAATCAAGACCAAACGGTGCAAACAATTGATATCCCTGATCATCTTGTGCGATAGCCGAAGCTATTAGCTCTCCGCCCATGGTTGTGGTCGCCATACCATGGCCACCAAAACCCTGGCAGTACCATGCACCGGCACTAAGCTTACCGATCTGTGGCATCTTGTGCCTGGCGTAACCCATATAGCCGCCCCAGGCGACATCAGCTTGAACACCTTTAAGCTGGGGATAAACTGACAATAAATCTTTCAACATGAGCACGGCTAGTTTTTCCTGAGAAGGTTGAAACATGGAAACTCGGCCACCCCAGAGCAGCCGGCAATTACCCACGACACGGTAATAATTGGACGAAAATCGATTGTCGCTGACCGCATAGGGTGCGCGTATGGCGTCTTCGAGGCTGCTTCCAAGCTCCTGGGTTAACAACACATAAGTAGCAACCGGCAGCGTTGCCCGACTCAGTTGCGGTTGTAACGAATCAATATAGCCACTACAGGCATAAACTACATGGTCTGTCAGAATAGAACCTGAGGGCGTAACAACCAGCCAACGATCGTGCTTCCTGGTGACCTGTAATGCCGGCGTATGGTGAAAGATTTGCAACCCTTTGGCGAGAGCGAGTCTAGCCAGATGCAGGACATAATTAAGACTCTGAAATCGCATTGTCCCGGGCTTCAGAAAGCCATCGAAATAACGCTTGGTGAGATAATGTTCAGCCACCTTCTGACGTGGCCAGAACTGCAGATCTTCGTCGAATATCCTGTTCATATCCTCGACATATCGCTTCACGCCGGTTTCATCATTGAACCAGGAAGCAGTTAAAGAGCCTGGCTGACCTTCAAGGATTGAGTCCTCGAAACCCTTGATGCGCTGTTGGATAAGTTCCACTGCCCTGTTAGTCAACTCATATAATCTTCTGGCATGATCCTCACCCAGCAGGCGTACCAGCTTGAGTGCATCCTGCGAGAATCCAGGGCTGACAAAGCCGCCATTACGCCCCGATGCGCCCCATCCCAATTGCTGAGCTTCCACTAGAACGCAGTTAATCCCTCGCTCCACCAGGCCCATACCGGTGGAAACACCGGCCAGACCTCCGCCGATCACACAGACTTGCGTTTCAATATCTTCTGAAACAGCCGCTGACTCCACGCCTGAACCCATGGTACGACTATAATAGGTATCGGGATAACTCATCTAAACATCCTAATATTAAAGAAACCACCTCCAGGTCCCTGCCCAGACAGGCCGGTAAAGGACACAGCTTCAACTGGGTTCAAGTCCCTGGTCAGCATAACATCAACCTGTCCTGGACAACTGCAAAAGACCATTTAGCCGTATCGCTTGCCAAGACTGTCATGGCATACTGATACCAAATAACAGTTTAGGAAAGGACATAGTTATGCACCCCATCTGCCTGTATAGAGCTGTCTCATCAAATAGGCCTTTACTGAAGCTGCTGGTATTACTCTTTTCTGCTCCCTGGCTGATTTCAGTTTCTGCTTGTGCCGAGGAACAAGCAAGCACCCAGGCAGCCGAGCTGGCAACGGATGTGGAATGGCGTTACCTGGGTGGTGATTCAGAGCATACCCGCTATTCACCTGCCGCTAACATTACCGCGGAGAATTTCGAAGACCTCGAAGAAGCCTGGATTTGGGATGGTGCGAGCTTCAACGCGCAGAGCGGGCGATCCACCCCTTCATATATCAATGGGGTTGTCTATACCGTCGCAGGCCCTCGCAGACACATTGTCGCCATGGACCCATCCACGGGTGAAACGCTCTGGTCATATCGAGAACCAAATACAGCTCGCTATGAATACTCGATGCGCAAAGATTATGGTAAGGGCGTGACCTATGCCGAAGTTGACGGCAAAGGGGTAATCTACATGACCTCTCCCGCTTTCTTTCTCATCGCCCTTGATGCCGAAACCGGCCTACCCCTGGAAGGATTTGGTGAGCCCGTCGACCTCAAGGGATTCCCTGCAACGGGTATAGTCGATATGCTCAAGGATCTCGGCCACGAGCATGACCCTTATGAAGGCATAGCACTGGAAACAGGCTATATAACGGCCTCCTCTCCACCCATCGTTGTCGATGGTGTCATCGTAGTCGGCAATTCGCACGAACAGGGCTATAACCAGTCCCGGCTTGAAAACATCCCAGGAGATATCCTCGGATATGATGCAAAAACCGGCGCTTTCCTGTGGAAATTTAATGTCCTGCCTGGTCCTGGCGAGTTCGGTCACGATACCTGGGAAAATGATGCCTGGAAATGGACCGGCGATATCTCCTCTTGGGCGCCGCTCTCAGCCGACCAGGAAAATGGCATCGTTTACGTGCCAACGAACGGTGCAACCATGGATTTTTATGGCGGTTTCCGTCCCGGCGATAATCTATTCAGCACCAGCCTGATTGCACTGGAGGCCAAAACCGGTAAGCGCCTTTGGCATTTTCAGATGGTACATCATGATATCTGGAACTACGATACACCCACCGCACCCATTCTGATGGATGTCATGCATGAGGGAGAATCAACCCCTATAGTTGCCCAGACAACCAAGCAGTCCTTTGTCTATGCCTTCAATAGAGTAACCGGAGAGCCATTATGGCCGATTGAGGAAATACCTGTTCCTGTGTCAAAGATACCCGGTGAAAAACTGGCCCTGACTCAACCCTTCCCGACCAAACCTGCTCCCTACGACATGCAGGGTTTAACCGAAGCAGACCTGATTGATTTCACTCCCGAACTCAGAGCAAAGGCAATTAAAAATCTGCAGCCATATGAAATAGGTCCCCTGTTTCACCCACCTCTGCATAGAGACAATGGTTCGGACAAAATCGCCTCACTTTGGTGTCCTGGCGATATGGGTGGCGTTAATATCGATGGACCTTCCGCTGCGGATCCAGAAACAGGCATACTCTATGTCACCTCAAGGAAAGGCTGTACGTCACGTATTGTTGCACCTGGCTCTGAGCGTGATGGTTTACTGGAAGCACCAACCGGTACCACCATCTCAGACTACGCAGTACTTCGCTATTCCAGAGTCAAACAACCAGATGGTTTACCCCTGTTCAAACCACCCTATAGCAGAATCACTGCAATCGATATGAACACGGGTGAGCATTTATGGTATATCCCAGTCGGGGAAACACCAGACATCGTTCTGAACCACCCACAACTAAAAGATAAGCAAATCGCCAATACAGGCTCTGGCAGAATCGCCAAGATGATGGTAACCGCTAATATGCTGATCTATGCTGATCAAGCCAGTGACGGGACCCCGCATCTGTTTGCTGTTGATAAAGCGACAGGCAAACAACTCGGTAAAGTGGAAGTACCAGAGAAAAGCAATTACGGCATTATGACCTACGTTCACAAAGCCAGGCAGTATATCCTGTTGCAGACGGGGCCAACATTGACAGCCATGGCATTGCCTTGAGCAAAGGCAACCGCGTATCGCTGAATATTCTAGTTTATGCAGTGGCTTTAGCCAGCATGCCCTTGGTGGGCTTCACCAATGAGCCCCCCACCAGCCTTGATGCCGGGATTTTCAGCAAAGATCAGGCTAAGGCAGGCAAACGGCTTTACAAGCAACACTGCAAAAGCTGCCATGAAGGCAGTTACTTTAAACCGGTTCTGTTGGCTTGGAGAGGGGAACCCCTCTCCACCTTTTTCGAACTAATGACATCAGCCATGCCAGAAAATGACCCTGGCAGCCTAAAACACGATCAGTACACCGATATATTAGCGCATATCCTCAATATCAGCGGTTATACCCGAGGAGAAAAGCCGCTTAACTCGACTACCTTTAGCGCAATTACTATCGATAAGCCGGCCAGCAAATAACCCTTAATCCCCTAGCGACGCATTGACCCCCAAGGGGTACCCTGATCTTTAGCGGTAATATCTTTTAAACCCTGATACTTGAACTTCTGCACGCGTTTGCCTTCGTATGTTTCTGTTGTGAAAATATTACCCTTGGAGTCAGTCGCAATACTATGGACTGCAAAAAACTGGCCGGGCTGGCGACCACCATCTCCAAAACTGGTTAGAATTTCTAATGACTCTCGATCGAGGATATAGATTTTCATGTTCTTACCATCAGCCACGTACATGAATTTCTGCTGTTTATCTCTGGAGAAAGCGATATCCCATACCGACCCATCACCCAGTGTTTCTGGTGCAATTCTTCGTTCCTTAACGAATTCACCATTTGATTTGAAAACCTGAATTCGATCATTAGCACGATCACAGACGTAGACCAGGCCTTGATTACTGGGCTCAGCACAATGAACTGGATTACGAAACTGTTGGGCTAACGGTGCATCTGGGTTATAGCGACCCAGATCAGTATCATCAGGCTTATTTCCATAGGCGCCCCAGTAACGTTTGAACTCGCCCGAGTCGGCATCCAGAACAGCGACTCTTTTATTACCATATCCATCAGCGACATAGGCTTCATTAGCAGCGGCGTCGAAAGCAACCTTGGCGACTCTTCCGAAGTGCTCCATACTGTGGCTATCGCTTGCAACGCCTGGGATCCCTAGCTGCTGCAAGAATTTGCCATCCCGCGTGAATTTGAGCATATGCGAATCTTTACCGCCATTGCCTCCTATCCAGATATTGTCCTTATGATCCAATGTCAAACCGTGATTTGAACTCGGCCAGCTATAGCCCTCGGACGGCCCTCCAAAGGAGTTTACGAGATTTCCTTCAGGGTCGAACTCAAGGATATTGGGGGCTGGGATACAGCACTCTGCTGTTTTTGGGTCCGTTGCCGCACCAATTT
Source organism: Gammaproteobacteria bacterium (assembly GCA_018666555.1). Lineage (GTDB taxonomy): Bacteria > Pseudomonadota > Gammaproteobacteria > Pseudomonadales > Azotimanducaceae > UBA9926. The sequence goes on along the minus strand of JABIZD010000153.1, from coordinate 50,284 downwards.
CAGTACGTTCGTTAAAACTGTTTCGTCGATGGATGACAAAGACATGGTCTCTGGAGTCTACGCCAACACCGACGGCTGAGCCGAGAACCCAATGGTTGGGTAAGGGTTGCGGCCAATAAGGGTCGACCTCAAAACTAGGAGCCGTGCCAACCGGGGCGGCCTGTACAGCGCTTGCAACTGCAAAGGAAGATATCAATAAGTAACCGACTGATAATACCTGAATCAAATTTTTCAATGTTCCCACCTTTTTTAAGTTTTCTTTCACAAGGTCGCATACAAAGCCAGCGAACAAACGCTCAATTACACAGATGAGTATACTGACATGAAGACGGCCTTTATACTCGTTCATATGAAGTTTTATCTGTTAAAAAAGAGAGCCCCCTGCCTCACCGCCCTGTTGGTACTAACCTATCTCCTCCTCCCCGGACCGATATCAGCCCACGAAATTCCCGAGCGGGTTCAGCTCAAAATCCTAATGCATGAAGATGGTGAAAACCTCGACCTGCTGGTTCGCGTACCGCTGGAAGCCATGCGTGATGTGGACTTTTCGCTGCGAGGACCCGGGTATTTGAATTTTTCACAATCCCTGCCACTGATCAGAGAAGCCATTAATCTCTGGGTACTGGACGAGATTAAGGTATACCAGGGCAGCACCAGACTCAAGCCGGTAGGAGAGGAAAGCATCAGAATCTCGCTACCCTCTGATAGATCCTTTGAAACTTATGCAACGGCTACTAAACAATTTGATTTACCGCCTCTGGCCGATGAACCCATTTTGTTCTGGCGCCAGGCCTACATCAATGTCCGTGTTAATTACCTACTTAGTAACGCTGAAACTGCATTTAATCTGCAACCTAATCTTTCCGGGCTAGGCCAGCTAACCTCGTCAGTGGTGATATTTACGGACAGGAACCAGTCAGAATATCAATATGACTACGTCGGCAGCCCAGGTTTGCTCGCCCTCAACCCGGCTCGGCTTCAAGTCATAATGCAATTTATCTATCGCGGCTTTATACACATCCTGAGCGGTATTGATCACCTGCTATTCCTGGCAGCGCTACTTGTACCTCTGCATAACAAGCGTTTACTAATCATCGTGGTCAGCTCCTTCACGATCGGTCATTCGCTCACCCTGGCCATGGCGGCTCTGGGATTTGTCCCTGCTGCACTATGGTTCCCAGTCACCGTAGAATTATTCATTGCCTTGTCAATTCTAATCCTCGCCCTTGATAACTTAATCCGCTTGGAACATCGTCGGCGATGGATATTTGGGCTTGTTTTCGGCCTGGTGCACGGCTTTGGATTTTCCTTTGCTTTGTCACAATCACTACAGTATTCGGGAAGTCACCTGTTAACTGGTTTACTCGGCTTTAACCTGGGAGTTGAGTTGGGCCAACTCTTTATCCTGTTCCTGGCCCTGCCAATAATCATATTGATCAATCGACGACTCAAACAGGAACGATTAATGCTTATCATAGCCTCTGTTCTTATTGCCCACACGGGTCTGCATTGGACAATTGATCGATGGCAACTGCTTTCAGCCTATTTCTAACTTAGGGGCGCAGTTTCATATACAACAAGCGAGATTATTTGCGTTGCTGATGCGCAAATGAGACAGTACATATTGCGCGAATAGTTCTGTGCGAGATAGCTCGCGAGCGTGCTAACTTTTAAACAAAGGTGAATCACTGTGTCTACATTAATTCGATGTCTAGGGGTTTTTACAATGCTCTGGTTACCTGCAATTTCAATAGCAGAAAACCATGCGCCAAATCCATTCACCACAATCGAAGGCTGGGCAAAGCTACCAGATGGCCGCAACTGGGGAGCAACCAGTGCCATCTATCCTGCCCCAGATGGCGAGCATATCTGGATTGCGGAACGTTGCGGGGCGAATAGCTGTGTTAACAGCCCACTAGACCCGGTCTTATTATTTGACAAAAAGGGCACCCTAGTAAGGAGCTTTGGAGCGGGCATGATTGCCTGGCCTCACGGTCTGCACGTTGATCCTGACGGCAACGTATGGGTTGCCGATGCTGTCGGCTATGCTGCAGTCCCCGACGGCTGGGGCCACGTTATATATAAATTCAGCCCCACCGGTGAATTACTCATGACCCTCGGAGAAAAAGGCAACCCCGGATCAGGAGAAACCCAATTTCGTAAGCCTTCCGACATCCTGGTAGCCCCTAACGGTAATATCTTTGTAGTCGATGGGCATGGCTCAGCCCCCGATGAGCAAGTCAACAACAGGGTGATGAAATTTGATTCAGAAGGGAAATTTTTAAAGGCCTGGGGAAGCTCCGGAGGTGATGAAAACGAATTTAAAGATCCCCATGCACTTGCCATGGATTCTCTGGGCCGCCTATTTGTAGGTGACAGAGGTAACAGTCGCATCCAGATATATGACCAGGAGGGAGCCCATCTGGCCACCTGGACCCAATTTGGCCGACCAAGCGGCCTCTTCATTGATGCTAACGATATCCTGTATAGCGCTGATTCTGAGTCAAATGCCAGGCGCAACGGAGGCTACACTCGGGGGATAAGAATCGGCAGTGCTAAGACTGGATTTGTTACCCATTTCATACCCGATCCCGAACCTGATCCCGATAACTCCGGCACCAGCGGAGCAGAAGGGGTTGCAGTCGATGCGATGGGCAATATTTACGGAGCTGAAGTGGGTCCCAGAGCTGTAAAAAAATATGTGCTTACGGGTAAAAGAGATGAGTAAACCATTTTCAAGGCGAGATTTTCTAAATCTGGTTGGAGCCGCAGGCGGATCAGCAGCTGTCTTTCAGGTAACCACCGCACTGGGTATAACCCCGACCATCGAACATTCAATTACTCCTGGGTTAACGCCGCTGAAGGGCAGAAAATGCAGGGTTATTCTCCTTGGGGCTGGAATATCCGCGTTAACATCTGCCTATGAGCTATCCAAGGCCGGATATGAGTGCATTATATTAGAGGCATCACACAGAGCCGGGGGCAGAAATCTTACCTTAAGGCAGGGGGATTTTATTGATGAAGTAGGTAACCCTCAGCAATGCCAGTTCGATGATGCACCACACCTGTACATGAATGCCGGTGCCGCAAGAATTCCACACACTCATCATAAGATCCTCGCTTATTGTAAAGAGTTGGGCGTCGAGCTCGAAATTTTTGAAAACGACAATCGTAATGCCTGGGTGCAGGACCCTAAGTTTAATCTGGGCAAACCCGTTCGCAGTAAAGAATATCTTGCTGACGCCAGGGGCTTCATGGCCGAATTAATGGCCAAATCAATTACTCCAGAAGATCTTGATGCCCCTTTTTCAGAGCTCGACGCGGAGCTGCTACTGAATTTTATTAAACGTTATGGCGACTTATCAGATGCGGGCCTGTACAAAGGATCTACCCGCGCAGGATATCTGTCTGGCGGCATGTTATCGCCTGGTATTAAAAAAGGCGTCTTTGATTTTTCAGAACTGCTGAAAGCAGACTTCTGGAAATTTCGGATGCACTGGGCAGAAGCACCCGATCAAGGCAGCCCGTTGCTGCAGCCGGTTGGCGGTATGGATATGATTGTTAAAGGCTTCATGAAGAAAGTCGGGCATCTCGTCACCACCGGTGCCCAGGTCCGTTCTATTATGAATAAAAGTGACAGCATTGCTGTCGAATACGAACACAAAGGTGAACTAAAACAGATTGAAGCTGACTACTGCCTGAATTGTATTCCTACACACCTGGTAACTGGCCTCATACACAATTTCCCAACTCGATATGTTGAGGGTCTAAAAGCAGTAGGACGAGGTAACCTGACTAAAATTGGTTTCCAGGCTAACGAGCGCTTCTGGGAAAAAGAGTCCATTTACGGTGGTATTTCCTGGACAAACCAGGACATTCAGCAAATATGGTATCCGTCCCATGGTATCCATCGGGAAAAAGGCATCATTCTTGGAGCCTATGTGTTTGGTAATAAAAATGGCCAGATGTGGGGAGAACTCAAGCACGAAGAGAGAATTGAAAGAGCGCTTCTGCAGGGGGAGCAAGTACATCCGGACTATCGAAAGTATCTGAGCGCCGGTGTTACCATACCTTGGCACAGGATGAATCACATGCTCGGGTGCGATTCTCGCTGGTCAGCCCAAGCCAGAAACTCCTATTTCAAAGTATTACAACAAGCAAGTGGACGCCATTATATGATGGGTGACCAAATCAGCTATCATCCTGCCTGGCAAGAGGGAGCTGTGAGTTCAGCGCATTTCACTATTAATGAAATTGATAAGCGCGAACAGGCAAACCGGGTTACATCATTATGAACGGATTTCTATTAAATACGCTATTTTCGTTACTGCTGTTATTTTCAGTTTCAGATGCCCTTAGCGCGCCTGAAAAGCTGGGTATCTGCGTTACCTGCCACGGTGTGGACGGTCGCGGCAACGAGGCGGTCGGTGCGCCCAAAATAGCAGGTATGGAAGACTGGCATATCCGTGACCAACTGATCGGCTTTCAAAAACAATATCGTGGTGCTCATGCAAGCGATGGATATGGTCGAGAAATGAAAGCCATGGCAGATTTCCTGACCGAGAACGAAATCGAAGAACTGATCAAATGGATAGGCAAATGGCCAACCGATATTACGCCTACTACTGTTCCTGGCAATACCGAAAACGGACAAGCCCTTTACGCAGCCTGCGCCATCTGCCACGGTACTAATGGCCAGGGTAATGCCGCTCTGAAAAGCCCGGCCCTGGCTGGACAGAACGATTGGTATTTGCTGAGGCAACTCGACAATTTCAAATCGGGCCGGCGAGGCACCCATGCTAATGATGTCTACGGACAACAGATGCAGTCAATGATGAAGACGCTGCCTGATGATGACGCCATACGCGATGTAGTGAGCTTTATTCAGTCGTTACCAATACCCGATTAGGGAAAATTAAATTAACTCACCAGGAAAGAAAAATGAAAAAACATCTAATGATTCTCGCAAGTTTAAGTCTATGGCTAGTTGGAAGTGCAGTGGCCGATGTTATTCGACATCCATTACCTAATAATTCAACCTTTCCCATAGCATCCGCAGTTGAAGTACCCGCTGGGACCACGATCACTTTCCACAGTGGTACCGTGCCTGGGGCTGCAGACAGAACCGCTGAACGCGGAACTCCAGCCTTTTATGGAGATACCAGGACTCAGACCATCAGTGTATTCGAGCGGATTAAAAAGAACCTGGAATCCCAGGGTATGGACATGGGTAACATCATAAAATTAACCGTATTTCTAGTCGGTGACCCCGCCAAGGGTAATGCCATGGACTTCGCCGGTTTTATGGAAGCTTACGTACAGTATTTCGGAACAAAGGAACAACCGAACCTACCTGCCAGATCAGCGGTTCAGATAGCCGGGTTGGTTGGTCCTCTCATGTTCGTTGAAATAGAAGCGATAACAGCGAGATAGTCTAAAAAGTATGATCTCAGTTTATCAAAGCATCTTGCCTGCGAAACTGACATCAATGCTTAAACTCGATCAAACTTATTACGATCAAGTACGACCCTAAAGTGCTCGTTGAAGCATGGCCAACAATCGTTCCCAGGCTTTCTCTGCCTGGGGATGATTGTAAACTCTTGAATCGGGCGGACACCAACCATGCATGGCTCCCTCATAGACTTCAATCTCTGATTTTATACCCGATGCCGTAAAGGCCTGAGCTAATATGTCCTTGGTTTCAGGTTCACGCTGATCATCATTTTCTGCCACCGCAATTAGAAATTCGGCCTTCATGTCTGGAATCAACAGATGAGGACTATCTGACTTAGCGGTTACCAGACCACCGCCATGAAACGAGGCGCCCACGCCTATTCTGTCTGGCTTTGTCGCCGCGGTTCTCATTACCATCGGTCCGCCCATACAATAACCCATGGTAGCCGCCTTTCTCTGGATATCGACGGCTTCCTGTAAATCAAGGAATTCAATGAACGCAGTTGCATCCGTGAAGTGGGTACTAGCGGACAGGCGTCTAGCATACGGTAACACCATGGCTCGAGTTTCTGGATCCTGAAAACTAGCCCCCTCCGGGGCTACCGGCGCACGTGCACTGCGGTAAAACGGATTCACCACCAGCACAGCATAGCCGGCTTCTGCAAGGCGTGTTGCCATTCCACGAAATGCCGAGCGCAAACCCATAATGTCAGGCCAGATGAGAACGGCAGGATGCTTACCCTGCTTTGGATGAACGAAATACGCATCTGCGATTCCGTCTGGTGTGACTATCTCAACATCAGTTCCCAGAACAGTCTCAGCAGCTGCCGTACCTGACAAAACAGTAGCGCCTGTCATCCCAGCAACAGCGATCCCAGCAGCCAAGCCGTTAAATTGCCTCCTGGACAGGTTTTGCAGATAGATCTCAGACTCTGCTGCGGTATCTTCATCACACATTATGTTCTCCTCTCATATTATCGAGTTTTAGGCCTAGGGTGTGTAACTTAATCCTTTTGATTGCCCCAAAGATTGAGGTAAAAGTCGGTATGCATCTTCCATGAATTCTATCAGTAGCGGTCTTGTATTCCTGGGATCAATCATATTTTCAATACCGAATGCATGCGCATTGCGTAAAGGCGAAGAAATAGCCTGCAGCCTATCTTCAATTTCCTGACGCTTGGCCTCTGGGTCAGCGGCAGATTCAATTTCCCGTTTATACGCAATGGCAGTACCGCCTTCTATGTGCATGGAACCTCCATGGGTAGACGGCCAGGCATAGCGACGATAGAACCCCTTTTCACGATGGTGCAACCCGCCAGCAACTCCATATAACTGCCTGATCACGATACAGGCATAAGGCATACTACTATTATGGATTTTGGTTAGAACCCTTGCCCCAGCCCTGACAATGCCAGCATTTTCCTGCTTTGGCCCTACCGAAAACCCTGGCTCATCGGCAAAATAGACCATTGGCAAATTAAAGGTTTCGCATAGTTCGACTAATCGAATTGTTTTTTCTCCAGCCGGAATATCCATGGAACCGCCATTAAACTTGGGATTGTTCGCCATCACCCCACAAGGCATCCCATTTAGGCGGGCCAGCCCAGTTACCCTGGCCTTTCCATAATAGGGTCCAATTTCAAAAAAACTATCTCTGTCGAGCACGGCCTGCAGAATTTTTTTTGGGTCATAAATCTGCCGTCTATTCTTTGGAACAATACTCATCAGACTTTGGTCTCGTCGTTCAGGGTCATCGTCGCATTGACTAATAGGAGGTATTTCGTGCACATTATCTGGCAGGAAAGAAAGAAACTGCTTAATCTGATCGATTGCATCCTTTTCATCTTCCGCCAGGTTCATGATCACGCCGTTGCGGACCTGGACACGTTCATCACCCAGGTCTTCCTTAGTTATGGGCTGCCCAGTTGCTTGTTCCACTACCTTTGGCCCGGCAACAAAAACCTGGCTGGTATTTTTGACCATTAAATTAAAATGGCAAAGACAAGCCTGCACAGCCGGAAGTCCAGCCACTGAGCCCATAACCGCTGAAACCACGGGAACTTCCTGCATTAACTTTATTCCAAGGTCTGCTCCTGCACCTTCCGGTAGATAAGTACGACCAATCTGTTCGAAGGTTTTAACACTACCACCAGTCGCATCTAACAACCTGACATAAGGGGATCTGGAATTCAGCGCATAATTCTCTATAAAACGCGCTTTGTTACCTACATTTGCGTCAGCAGAACCACCGCGAATAGTAAAGTCACCACCTGAAAATGTAATCTTGCGTCCATTTACCTTACAGGTTCCAATAATCGTATTAGAGGGTTTTAAGGATTTCAATTTCTGGCCTTCCCAGACAGCCGTTCCTGCTAAAGGACCTATTTCTTCGATACTGGACGGATCTCCCAACAGATCCAGTCTTTCTCGTACGGTGAGTTTTCCCCTGGAGTGATGGAAGGCGATACTATCTTCACCGCCCATCTGTTCAGCCATCCTGTTCTGGCGCTCAATCTCGTTTATCTCGTCCTGCCAACTCATAGCGTCCTCCTCAGGGTCTTGGGGAGACCAGGCACGGCCTATCCCTTTCCTGATATCTACTAAGCTAACAAATCACAAAAATAATATCACGTCATCCAGCGGGCTAAAATGAACTGCTAACCAAGTCAGTCTAAACTATTAACAACGACTCCAACTTCCAGGCTTTACTAAATTATCTTAGAATGACCTTGGCATCAGAATTTGACCTGAGTATCAACCTGGACTCGGCGATATTCACGAGAGCTTGCCGTCATGTCCTGGTCATTAGCAAACAAGGTTAAGGCAAGAGACCAGTTTTCAGTCAGCATCCAGCTTCCTTTTAAGATATGGCCTTCGCCGTCAGTACCACCACCGGCAAAATCAGAACCAGTCGTCAGGCCCAATACAGCATCAGCCTCCAAATGAAGGTATTGATAGCCAAACTGCCAGGATCCAGGTACCTTTGCCTTGCCTAACCTGAACCCAGCCGACCAGCCTATATCAGCTGTATCTACAGCAAGATTCTCTACCCTTTCTGCAAAAGCAACCACCGGTAAACCAGACAAGCTGAATTCTGTCTGCACAAATACCTGGAGTTGCTCATAGTCAAAGCTGTACTGACAACCGGTGAGACCTGCTCCATCAGAACAGTCAAAACTGTTACCAAAGTAATCTTCATCTCTAAAGATGGCTTCCCGACCAGCAATGGCTAGTTGGTAGTAACCTAACCCAGCGGTCAGCCTGGTATCGCTCAGTTGTTTGATTAGACCACCCTGCACTCCTAGTAAGAAAGTCTGGTCATTTTTAGTGTCACTTTCGAGCCAGTTTAATGCTCCATGCAAAAATGTCTTATCTGTCTGGTAAGACAGGGCTAACCCCTCAGGGTTATAATCATTGTCCCAGATTAACTCTGACTTTTCGGATTTAAACCAGATATTCTTAAATTTACCCGCTCTAAGGGTAACTAGATCATTTAGTGTCCACTGCAAGTAAGCCAGGTCTAAGCCGAAATTTTTGGTCGAACCAGCGCCTCTAAGAGTCTGGTTGCTGGAGACAGGATCAATGCCACCACTAGCCAGGCCGATGGTCACCTCCAGATCATCGCTCATCTTCGCTTGCATACCAATTCGAGCGCGCATTCGGTTTCGCTCCCGATCATCTGAGCCCTGAATATCGATACTTTCATACCGATAACGAAAATCACCCTGTAATTTTATACGGTCTGTCCAAACCTCAGGTTTTACAGCCGCTATATTACTACCAGTTAGAACAGGAGCCAGAGCCGGCTGCGATGGATTGCTTGCTTTCAAGGCTGCATTTTCAGCTTCAAGAGCTGCAACTCGCATCACTAGCTCAGCGAGATCGCGCTTTATTGCATCCAGTTCGGCTGTGTCACTGGCGTAAGTCAACACTGATACCGTGGAAAACGTAAAAACCAATATTAATCTGATCAGCACATTCATAGATTTACCTTGAGTTACGTATTTTGATAAGTCCTGAAAAATCGCGGGCATTTTCGCATGAGTTGCACGCTATAGGGTACATTTTAGAACGAACAGGGTAAAAATATTTAGTGGTCAGAACATGCGGCCTATTGAAAAACCGCTGCCTTTTCGAAGTAAAGGCAACTGAGTGATGAGAGGATCCGATACAACACTAAAGGGATTCATTCCTGAGCCTATCAGCAATCCTCGCTCCAGAGGACTTTTTACAAATCAGCCCCCCTAATACTTGCTTTCTGAACAGATAGTCTTGGTGATTAATTACGAACACAGATAAAGAAAAAGAGCGGTTGCCCGCTCTTTTTCTTACGCAAATTCCTAACCAAAAAAAAGTAACTGCTCTTTTTTCTAAAGCAAAAAAAAGTAACTGCTCTTTTTTCTAAAGCAAAAAAAAGAGCGGTTGCCCGCTCTTTTTCTTAATAGCTAGTATCAGAAGTTGTAGGATAAGCGCCCATAGTAATAAGCGCCCTGCCAATCCACTGTCGTACTAGAATTGTACAAGCGTCCACAGCAGTAATCGCCGATGTTATCCTTTTCAGGATACTCATCAGTCAAATTACGACCACCTAAGCTAACCCTCAGCTCATCTGTGAACTGGTATGAAGCTTCCAGATCAAGAAATGTGATCGCGCTATAGGTTTGTATCAAAGTTGGCGGACAATCCCCACCTTGACAGTTACTGGACTCACCAAAATAACTGGCTCGAGCCATCACTGACCAATCACCCATATAGTGGTTATAAGTCAGGATCCAACGTGTATTAGGTGTCAAGTTGGTGAAGTCATACTTATTTTCATCATTAAAATAAGCACCAGTATCAGACTCGAACGAGACATCATTAAAGTTCATAGACGCTGTCAACTTACCACTTGAGTTCTCAAAATCAAACGGCATGGTAGCAACGATATCTACGCCTGAAGACCGGGTGTCAAACGCGTTGGTAAACCAGTTAACACCACCAATCGAGTTGGCACCGGCTACACCAGCCGCCACCAAGGCTTGGTAATTGTCATACGCCGAGCCCGAAGCGGGGTCAGTCGATACATCCTGAGTCGATACCGAATTGGTTCGATCATCAATATCAATCACGTAAGCATCAATTGTCAACGTCGCTGTCTCGCCTGATATAACCATACCAACAGTCATGCTCTGACTCTTTTCAGGCTTGAGCGGAACCGCACCCAGCGCTCCTGCGACATTGCCACCGGCTGGGAACAAACCAACAGCAACTGGCGTACCATTCGGCAGACGAGTTGACACGTTCGTTGTACCCTGCTGACCCGGAGTAGGCGCCCTGAAGCCAGTTCCAAACGATCCTCTAAGGCTGACGTTGTCTGTTACGTGATACATGCCGGCTACTTTACCGATGACTTCGGAATCAAAGTCTGAGTAGTCTTCATATCGAATGGCTGCCTGGTAGGAGAACTGATCCGAGGTTTCGCCATTGACTTCCGCATAGAGCGCAAACGAATCACGAGAATAGACACCCGAAAACGCAGGTGAATAACCAGGGAATCCATTTGAACCTACAGCCAGAGCCCGAAAAACGGGGTCGCTGCTATCGGCACAATCCAGCGTAGAACCATTGGCAATAACGGCTGCACCAGCGGCAGTTGCAACACCCGCATCACAGAATCCATAGGGATCCGGATTAGAGTAAGGGCCAACCTGATAAGAGTTCAACTCGCCCTGGTGAATTTCATATTCTTCATCCAAATACGAAAGACCAAAGGCCAGAACCGCAGTATCACTCAGGTCCATATTAAAATCAGCCTGTACCTGAAGCTCGGTGTTACTCAAATCTCCAGGGTGGAAATCCTTCTGGCTGCTGGTATCACCCATAGATGGGTTGAAGGTATTCTTCAGGGTATAAGAGATTTCGTTATTACCATAACGAACGCTCAGGTCATACATGATGCCATTGCTCATCTCGTTCTTCACACCGAATACGGTTGAAACATCAGTCACTTCACCAAAGAACCGCGGCGTAAAACCACCAGGGTACTCTTCCAGCTGATTCCAGATACTGCCATCAGCAGTTCTAAGATCCTTGAGGACTGAGTTATAAGGATATCGATAGAAGAAACTGCCATCCGCTTCACTGACGGTATAGTTACCAAAGGAATACAAAGTTCCATTCCCAGCTAGCGGTATTTCAGCATTATAAAACATGCCAGAACGCTCTTCATTGGGTCGACCCCAGGGTTGTACAACCGGACCGTCTATGGAAGCATTCTGCCAAGACGTTGCATATCCCGGATTAGCCGCTTGATAGGCAGCATAACCGTTACCTGCATCCCAGGTATGATTATTGCCAACATAGCCTTCTTCAACACACCACCAGCCCTGGCAATACTGCTCACCCCGATAAGTCGCGTCGGCCTGATAGGTTTCCCCTGAAATAGACAGGAAACCACCATCTCCCAGCGGCATGCCGATATTACCCCGAACGGTAACACTGTCGCCATCACCTTCAGAATAACCACCGGTGTCCACGGATATTGAACCACCTTCACTATTATCCTTCAGGATGAAGTTAATAGTTCCGGCGATGGCATCAGTACCATAGATGGCCCCGGCACCATCACGAAGTACTTCAATACTTTTGACAGCACTCATAGGGATAGTCGCCATGTCAGGGCCCTGCTGACCGGATCCACCAATACTGACAAGCGCTGCACGGTGACGACGCTTTGAATTTACCAGTACTAAGGTTTTATCCGATGGCAAATCACGCATAGAAGCAGGACGAATCATGGTTGCACCATCACTGATCGGCTGACGCGCTATCGAGAATGAAGGTACCAACGTTTTGAGTACTTCATTAGAGTCAGTAAAGCCTGCCTCTTCAATTTCAGACTGGCTGAATACATCAACCGCGAAAGGGCTATCTTCAACTGTACGAGGCTTACCTCTAGACCCCGTTACCACCACTTCCTCAACCACATCCTCCGCACTGGCTGAAATCGCCAGCATACCAGATGACATCATCAGCGCTGGTATTAGCGACAAGCCCAGCGCTTTCCACGCGACCTGCCACTTCTCATTTTTATCTATTTTCACAGACTCTCTCCCTTGGTTAATATCGGACAGCATTTTTGATCCCATAACACAAACTTCGAAATCAGATACCATTACATTATTATTAATATTATTTCAAAACGAGCACGCATGAATTCAACTTAATATACCAATTTATGCCAACAGTTTAATTCACAATCCCCCCAATGTATGGATAACTATATCTCACAAAAACCCCAATAACTAGCAGGTCATGCCAAGAATTACTTATTTGGAGATCATGAAGCTGATTTCCTCCCCATTTCGCAACAAATTTCACCCCGGTTTCTTTCTCAAGCACCCGAAACGAACTTTGCTTCAATTAGCCTTAACCTCAGGAACATCTAAAGGCCTAAACAACAACGCCATGCAGGGCTTCAACAACCCGGTTTCGAACCCATTTTAATTTAATTCGGGTCATCAAAGCTGAAGCCTCGAACGGGATGATTAATAATACCAGCAAAGCACTCAACAACCGCCAGCACATCGGTGGCTTTAACAGACCGCAATATCTACTAGTTCAATCGATAAAATCAAGGCTGCTGCATACCAACCCTGGTTCAAAACTGAGCCTCTATCGGAAAGTTCCGCTTGCTTGAACCAGACCTGTTTACCTTCGGGTATTAACCCTATTTAAATAGCGCTTTTGCGATCAGTAAATTTTGTACTTCCGTACTACCATCCAGGTAATGAGCCATTTTTGCCCCAGCAAGGTGTCGCGCTAAAGGATGATCTTGCAATAAGCCATCGGCACCAAACACCTGCATGCACTGCTCCACGCCCTTAGTTGCTGCTCTTGCTGCAAACTTCTTGGCGTGAGCCGCCTGCACAATACTATCCGCCTGGTTAGAATCAATCGCATCTGCGGCAATATGAGTGAGCGCCCGTGCCGCCTTTAAGTCCGTTGCCACATCAGCCAGCATCCAGCGCAGCCCCTGCTTATCAGCTAACCTCTCGCCAAAAGCGTGTCGCTGGTCCAGCCGCTCTACGCAGACCTCTAAAGCCCGTTGTAGAATACCTACACAAAGCGCTGCAACCAGGACACGGGCAAGGCCAATAGCACCCATGGCTGCGGCATAGGCAACACCGGGCGGCGACAGCAGCTGTCCTTCATGCAGTTCGACCTGACTAAAGCTAACCGCTCCCACACCGATCGCATACCCACCGAGCATGTCATAGGGCTGACTGCTTGTAACGCCTGCCTGGTCCGCGTCTACCAGGAACGCCGCGATACCGCTGGCACCAGATCCTGGCTCAGTCTGCGCGTACACGCGCAGCAGGCCTGCTCGACTACCATTGGTTACCCAGGATTTTTCTCCATTCAGCAACCAGCGATTACCTGTTAGTTCTGCGCGGGTTGTTATTCTTGAAGCATCAGAGCCAACCCCAGGTTCGGTCAGCAGAAAGGCACCGAGCAATTCACCAGCCAGCATCGCTTCCAGATAACGATTTTTTACCGGGCCTGTTGCCTCACGAGCAATCGCATTGGCCAGGTTGTTATGAGGAATAAGAGCAAAAGCAAAGCCCATATCGCTATAGGCAAGTTTCTCGAAAACGGTCACCAACTCGCCTAATGGAAGGTTATAACCACCATCCTCAATGGGCACCATTAAACCGCACAGTCCCGCCTGCCCGGCTTTCTCGAAAGTTTCATTCGGGACCAGCCTATCTTTCTCCCAGCGCTGAGCATGAGGCTCGATTTCGGATGCTATAAATTGTGTCAGCGCGTCCGCATTCAAACCGGTTTATCTCCTCGAGGCGGGATCGCATCCCCCTTCTGAAATCCACTGAATAGCCTTGCTATATTCCGTGCACAGTAGCAAAAACAGGCTAGTCTCAATGCGCCATAAAGGCTTAATCGCTTATCCAGGGAATTGCAGAGCTCCACTTTCACCTCCTAAGCGTTTAAGTTCAGGCATCACCTTGTCGACGAACAGTTTCATATTCCGATTGGCTTCGTCATAGTCCATACCGCCAAAAGCAAAATGGGTCATCACGCCTCTGGCGCCAATGGTATTGTGGATGTATTCGATCTTCTCAATGACCTGCTGCGGTGTTCCAAAGGGCATCAACCGAACAAAATCTCTGGCTGCTCCATCATCTGAACGGGACTCAATATGCTTATGTAGATTCTGGTAATACTCATAGCCCTTTTTCTCACCAAGATGCCCCGCTCTAAGCTCGTAATGATCCATGACTGAATGGTAGTAATTGCCGATATACCTGTTTGCCATCTCTTCAGCTCGATCAGCACTTTCATCGACGAAAAAGAATCCGCCGCAGAGGGGATCGGGTGGTGCACTACTGGCGCCATGGGTATCCGTCCAGACCTTGTTATAGACCTCAAAATCCTCCTTTACTGATACCCAGGGTTTTTGCGGAATTACCAACAGGCCAACACCCAATTTCGCCATCACCGGCATGGAATCCGGGGAAACCGCCGCGGCAAAGGTTCTCCCCTTGAAACTCTGGAAAGGCGCGGGCCGAATGTTTCGTTTTGGCTGGCGCACGAAATTCCCCTGATATTCGACAAAACCCTGCTCAAGGCCGTCTATAATCATTTCTGCAGACTCAACAAAGCGTTCTCTCGATTCATCCATTGGCACCCGGAACCCATCAAACTCAACCCTGCCCAGGCCACGGCCAATCCCCAGTATCATGCGGCCATTGGACAGGTTATCGAGCATGGCTATCTCCTCGGCAACTCGGACAGGGTCGTGCCAGGGTAAGACAATCACCATGGAACCTAATTGAACACGCTCGGTACAGCCCGCCATGTAACTCAGGAACTGCGTTACATCAGGCACCATCGTGTAATCAGTAAAATGGTGTTCAACAGACCAGACCGAGTCGAATCCCATCGGTTCGGCCCTGCGCGCCATGGCGAGCTCCTCTTGATAGACCTCCAGGTCAGTCCTGTTCTTACCGAGATTTTGAAAAACTGGTGCAAATCCTATATGCATCATGACTCCTGTTCTTTACTGCACTGTACTTCGATTAAACACGCATTAGCGGTACAAGTGAAGCAGAACAAAAGCCATGGGTTAGCCCAGCACATAGAAACCTAGATGGGGTCCTGCTAGTCCAGCTGAATAATCAAAACAACCAACAAATATACCAGGCCGGAACGAAAACAAGTTACGTTTGAATTATTAGTTAATGTAAAGACTCATCCAGTTTGCAAATAGTGCTATGCAAATATTCAGGCCAAGCTCGAGCCTATCAACACATGAAGTGACCAAACCACCTCCTTATCTTGGTGATCAGGACCTTGGGGGGCGCGATATTGCTCTCCAGCAAGGTATCGCCAGAGAAGCCCCAGGATCGACAACAGAGCTAAGCGATTTCTTCTTGACCGTGTTATGCAAGCATTTATAAAAACTATTAAGCGTTTTTTTAACCAGCCGTGAAGGAAGCAGACAAGCAAGCAGGCTACGGCCCCCGGAATCGCATCCAGAGCCGGGCAAATTAGCCCTGCTTTGGCATTGCTTGACTGCGCTAACGAACAACAGGTCAATCTGCGAGAGAACTAACTGCACAAGCGGCAACCAGCCATTGCATACTCAACAGGGTTACCCGAAGTCCAGCACGGCGGGCCAGACCATAGCCAACAGTACCCGCCTGATTTAATTCCTGCTGACCGGGACCCCGGCCTAAAACCTTTAAAACACTGCTTGCGGCCTAATGGTTAACCATGGAGAGATATTGCTCAGCCTCAGCAAGGTCGTTTGTTTGCGCACCTTTTCTAATCTCGGCCAACTTACGGTAAAGCTTGGCTGCGGCGTCTTCATCACCCAATTTCGCATAAGTACGCGCCAGTCCTAGTAGAGACCTGGAACGATTAGGCGTGCGTGCCAGAGAACTTTCAAACAGCGCGATAGCCTCTTCAAATCGACCCAACTGAGACAATACTTCTGCATAAAGCTCATGCACGGGTTTAAGCGGGTTAGCAGTGCCATTGGGCGGGGGTAGCTGGCCAGTAAGCTCGATGCCTTCTTCCAACAATGCCAATGCCTTTTCTTCATCACCCTTAGCGAGGCTGACTAAGGCTGCTATTTCCTTGTACATGACTTTCGTTGGTATAGGTCCCTCTCTATAAGCACCTTTGCCTCTTTTTTCTGCAGCATCAACTTTGCCAGCCAGTAATTCTTGAGCCTGCTCAGCGGTGTTCATATCTCCCAGATGAATTGCGCTCATGCCAGCAGCCAGTAAACTGGCGGCAGCAGATTGATCTGTTATCTCCATGGCCTGCCATTCTTCAGTTTCAATGATATAGCGCGATCTGACCCGGGCCAGACTTCCCTCTTGTCCCTTGTTTTGTTTTGCTATGCTTTCCAGCCTGGTAATCCATAGCTTGGCTTTTTCATTGTCGCCTAACTGCAAGTCACCATACTGACCCCAATCCAGCGCGTGAACCATATCACCGACCGCATCACCCGGTTCCCACAAATCCTTGGCTGCATCATAAGCAGACTGATTAGAAGTAGAGACGTCCTGCCACATACCATGTTGAATAAAAATATGCGTTGGCATATGCCTGGCATGTGATACAGCTGGGGCGATCCGGGCAAATTTCTGCGCTGCTTCTAACGCCAGTGGCGCATGCAGAGGATCATCAAATGAATGGATAACATAGTGCGCCGCGCCGGGATGGTGACTGTTCTTTTTGAACAGCCGTGTCGCGATGGACCCCGCCAGTATATTCATTCTCATCATATCATCACCGCTGGCTCGGGCGGCACTAAGCAGGGACAGCGCATAAAAAGCTGCCACCTCGTCGTCTTCAGGGAACTCAGCATACAGCTTCTGCATGGCATCCTTATACCCGATTCTCCTTTGTGAGATATCCCCTTCGCCATTGAACAGTGCTTCAACCGCTGTCACAAAACCCTGCTCTCGCGCGGATTTAGCTTTAACCTGACGCTGTTCAGGCGTTTCGCCAAGGCGCTGCAGAATATCTATGGGTGTCTGCCGATTCCACTCGCTGATCAGCGGATGGTTATAACACAGCGATTCCCCCCAGTAAGCCAATGCAAAATCCGGATCAGCCTGCTGAGCCTTTTGAAACTCACCAATGGCTTGTTTGAAGCCAAAGCTGTGCAGAAAGCCAACGCCTCGGTGAAAATGGGATTGCGCGGCTTCGTTGCCTGAATTTTTGAAACTCAGAGAACCGACGTCGTCAAATTCAGCAGCAAAAAGCACGTTTGAAACGGCGAGCATAAAGCCTAAAATAAATATTTTCATAGCTCCGTTCATAGTTCCTTTCATAGCTCCGTTCATAGTTCCTTGCATAGTTCCTTGCATAGTTCCTTGCATAGTTCCTTCCAATTAGTGACGAGGAGAAAAGATCGCTCCCCAGTTTACACTTAAGCTTCACCCTGTAGCAATCGCCTCAACAATCCAGTTATCGAAAGGTACAGAAAAACAGCAACTGCAGATTACTATCCTACTTCTAAGGTTCTTGGCGGCTGATCATCCGGAGGCAGGTTTGGTGACCCGAAACTGCCGGCTTTAATTAAAAGAATCACACAACCCACTGCTCATGGATTTCCTTTGCTGACAGTCTGCAATCATTGATTGAACTGATCTGCTAGCGCATGAAAATCGCTATCGCGTTTCCGCATCATGATCGCCCTCACCGTTCGACCATCAGGCCCGGCGATGTCAATACAAGCCGTGTGAGCCCTGAAAGCTTCAAAGTGCCCTTTGTCACTGCCTTTTTTAAGCATGTAGTGTAGTGCTGTCATCCTTTTAGAATCCTGAAAATCCGGGTTAGCACCGCTAGCCAGGAGCAGCTCAGCCATTGCAAACTTGCTGTATTTAATCGCACTCAACAAGGGTGTTTCGTCTTCGGCTATTGCTTCAATATTCGCCCCTCTGTCCAGCAGTAAATTTATCATATCTGCATCTTCATTAAACACGGCGGCCCACAGACAGTGCTCTGGTGATGCGCCATTATCCAGCAGAAAGGTGGCCAGGCGATAGTTTTGACCCCGGGCAACAGCAAACCACAACGGAGTTGCCTGCCAGATGCCCTCAGTAAAGGCAGGAGCATCTATATCAAGACCAAGCTCAATTATTGCTTCGGCCAGGCGGATACTATCACCGCTATGCAGGTTCTTTTTTTTCCAGACGTTGATGCTGGCGCACAAATGCAGCCAGTTCCGACCGCGTTCATCACGATAATGCAGTAGTTCTGGTTTAGCCCGCAGATCCACTAATACCTGGTCAACCGAAAATGTTTGTATAGCTTTGATAAGACTCGTTTTGGAAGCCATTTTTTCTCCAGCCTGAACTTTTTTACAAAGCCAGGCTTTGCACTGTTTGTATTAGCCGGAATCCAGACCTTAGAAGCCACGATTAAGATAGATCATAGCGCACTCTATGAGCGCGCGATGTTCATTAGGCTATTAATCACCCTGGTCTGGATTGATACCCTGTTACTTCACCATCACCAGCGGGAAATCCTGACCCCGAGACCAGGATCGGGGATATTGCGGCGAACCATGATACTTATCGGTTAATACCGGAATACTGTCATTCAGATAGGCTTCCAGTTCCTTGATGGTGATCTTGTTATCTCGCTGGCCACCGTCAGCCTGACCACTGAGTCCTTCAAGCAAAGCATAAGTAAAGACCCCATGGCCCAGATCGTCAAACTCACTGGCGTACTGCTCCGTGCCAGTGGATGCCAGTAATACAGCGCCGGATGAACGAGCCAACTGGACAATCGCTTTTTCCTCTGCCACTCCCCGCACGGCGAAAGTCTCCACTGCTGCCCCACTCTGGCAGGCATCCAGGATGATCATCTGCTTCTGGGCACTAATATCTGATGTCAGAACTTTTAGCTCATCAGCAGATAGACCCTCGGAAGACAGCAGATCATCCCTGCCATAGAGCTGCAACACGTTGTGAAGCGCCAGGTAATAACGCTTATCGTCTGACATAACACCATGACCAGCATAGAACAGGACGAATACATCCTCTGGTTTGCTTTGATCAGCAATAACTTTCAGGGTTTCAATCAGCATTTCGCGGGTCGCATCAACATCGTACAGTTCATGCACCCTGATCCGGTTAAATATATCACTGGCAGCAAAACGAACCGCTTCGACGATGGATCGAGCGTCCGCCGTGGCATAGTTCAGGTTGTAAGCTGTATTCTTGTATTGATCGAGGCCGACAGCCAGGATGTGCATATCGCCAAGACTGGCTTTAGCGTCATATAACACTTCGAGGCGAGCCAGGCTCGATTCATAATTGTTCCGAGTGACCGCCTTGGCAGAAATCACGTTACGACCCGCCACCAGCGGCACGGTAAAGCTGCTGCCTTTACCCGATATGATTAAACCTCGGTAGTCACCAGAGACCAGTTTGTCATTCACATACACCTGGATCACCTTAATGGGATCTCCTTTGGCTGTCGCCACCACGGAGATGGTTGCCTGCGCACTATTGATTTCCTCCAAAGGACCCATGAGCGTTACATCAGGGGTGCCGGCAATCTGCGCTCTGATCTGCGATTCTGTTCCGACTGGACCGTGCATCAGGGTCGGTAGCAATCCCGGGGTGAAAAAGTTATCGAACATCGTATCCAGTGAAGCCTGCGCAATGACCTGGCCATGCACATCATATTCACGCCATTGAAGTTTTTTGAAGGCACCTTGAGTCCCATCCACCCGTCCATCTACAGCAACCACTGCCCAATCATTTTCATCAGCATAGATATCAGCGATGACGCGTCTCTCTTTTGCACTGACCAGTTTCGAGATGCCACTGTCACTACCAATCACAAAGAAGTCGCCTTCACCAATTTTTACGGGTATCAGCGTGGCACCCGCAATGTCACCCGGGTTCACGTAAAATGCGGCATCCTGGCCAAGCACCTGGTAGGACGTCAGGTCGATGAAATTCACAACCCCGTTTCTCTGAGCGACCATCATCTGCCTGCCCGAGTCGTCAACCTGGAAATTACCGCCCTGGCCGGGTAGATCATGGATTTCAGCCCCCGTGTAAAGATCAATTATTTTGAGATTGAAGTTGACCCCCGGATTCGCCGGATCAAAGCTCATAGGATCAAAGTCCATATAAGAGATAAAAAGCCGACTTCTGGAATCTATATAGGTTTGAATGCCTTGTACTGCTATGTCCTTAATCAAGTCTTCACTTTCGATGTCGTAAACGGCAACCGTGGGTCCGGCTCTATTGTTCAAGCGCAGACCGGAGATCATGCTGCCATCGGCCGAAACCGTTCCATTAACCAAAGGGTAGCTGCCTACCTTTTCATATTCGCCGTTCCTGAAGCGATACAGCGAGGTGGCTCGATTTGCTGGCACTGTTACATAGGGCATTGTCTTCAAATAACCCCGCTCAGTGCCGCCATAGATTTCACCGGCGGGAAGGTGGATACGTTCTTTAACCTGCAGGGTGTCTCGATCAAGCCAATATTGAGCAGGATTAGCTGGATCGCTGATATCACTTTTCATCAGCAAGTTACCTTCAAAGGCAAGCAGACCTGATTTAGAGGACAACAGCTCGCCTCGGGTAAAATCCACCAGCACACCATAGCTGCTGGTTATTTTACCTCCGGCTTGGTTGCTGATCCCCAAGGCGAGGAACTGGCCGTTCTCACTGACACTGGGTAAAGTCAATTGGATAGCACTTAGCGCCTGTATCTCATTTGCAGCCTTCGCTACTTTAGCTGTAGCCGCTGCCAGTTTTTTGCTGAAGGCTTTTCCCGGCTTGATGTTTGCCGTGAGCGCATTCAGTTCCCTTTGGGCTCTTATCGATTTCTCTATTGGGTTTTCAGCGACCAGCGAATCTACTTTACGGGTGAGATACAGCCGTGCACAGGCATCAGTTGAAACCGACCAGACCGCCACGACAAGGCATAGACCTATTATGATTCGCATCGTTTCTCCAGTTAAGAGTGACTCGCTCTGTCACCTGCAAGCAAGAGGTTAAAGACCGCTGCCGGGTAACCCAGCAAGGATTTCGATTGAACCAACAGTATACTAACAGCCATTCATCAAGCCACCTCACTACCGGCACTCGGCTTAGCTGTCGTTCTCAGTACATAGCTGCTAAGAAAAAAATGACTCCGGGCCCAGGCTTTTCCTGCGACGAGAAGCCGGGTTTCAATTCTCAGTCAAACCGACTGCCTTACGAACATTGAGCGGCGTTTCACCCAATAACCGTTTGCACGCCCGGGTAAAATTTCCCGGATTTTCATAGCCCAGCTTAACCGCAATATCGGCTATAGAATGTGCCCCTTTAATCAGCAGGTCCGAGGCATACTCGCGTAGCATTTCATCTTTAATGTGTCTAAGACTCGTGTTATTGGCCTTAAGCTGCCTGATCAGCGTTCTTTCTGATCTGTTCAGCAGCTGAGCCAGATCCGTTATAGTGGGGATCTTTGTTTCAGGCTCCGCTTCTCCTATTCGATCTACCAAGGCTGAAGTCAGTATGCTGGTTATGTACGAAAAATCGGGGTTCTGCCTTACCTCATTAAGCGCTTGTTCGCATTGCCGGCGAGTAGACAGATGCAGACTACGATTTTTCAGTAACGAAGGTGCATTGGCGAGATCCAATGGCAATGTAACGGCCAATAGATCGCCATTGAAGTCAAACCTTCCGGGAAGCAACTCCTGGTAAAGCGCAATTGATATCGGTTTTGTGTAAGGAAAGGTCCAGCTAAGGGCAAGGTTGTCATGCCCCGCACTGGTTACCAGATAGTTGCTTATCACCGTAGCGAGGTTTTCAGTCATTGGCCTGAGATAACGGCGCATGGGCCCGGTATGCAAAAACTCAGCTCGCATAGACTGGTCATGCCAGCTTGAAGCTGCACTGATTGAACAACTTCGGCTGGCGATAAACTGACACAGCGTCTGCAAGCCCTCACCGATAGTACTGGCACTGAGCGCACACACTCCCAAAGCACCATGAGCACTGATACCCAGCTTCTTACCCAGGTGAAAGCCCCAGTTTCGATCTGAGGTCCATGCCTGGTAGGCCGTAACGATGTCATGGAAATCTTCAAAGCTCATCGATTCCAGAGCATGCAATTCGTCCCGGGAAATATTGAGCCCTTGTAACAGGTCATAACCCTTCTGCGAAGCATCTTCAAGCAGATTCAATGCATAAGCAGAGGGTGTCCTACTGGCACTATTCATCTTATCGACAAGCCGTTTGTCACTATATGACAAAATATTGTCACAAACGGCTATGGGCATCAATCGAAATTATCGATACTCTTAGGGATGTGTCGAAGTACTGACCTGCGCAGCAGTGACAGTCAGGCCCCGAAACTAATGATCCGTTAGTAATTCAACGAGAACAATTATGAGTGAAGCCATCAATATCACCGAATTCCCTGATGCCTATGCAATGCCCCTCGAGGACATCGATGTAAGCGATCCGATGTTATTTAAGAATGATGCCTTCTGGCCTTATTTTGAACGCTTGCGTAAAGAAGACCCTGTTCACTATTGCAAGAACAGCCCCTTCGGGTCTTACTGGTCTGTCACCAAATTCAATGACATTATGGAAGTCGAGAAGAACCCAGAAGTGTTCTCTTCCGAAACCGGGGGAATCACCATCTTTGAAAGAATGTCTGACTTCAAGACCAGTAGCTTCATTCAAATGGACCCGCCCAAGCATGACGTCCAGCGCAGAACCGTAACGGGCGTAGTGGCACCGACTAACCTTGCACTGCTGCAACCCATTATTCGCAAGCGTGCGGGCGAGATTCTTGACCGACTGCCGCTGGGTGAAACCTTCAACTGGGTTGAACGTGTTTCCATAGAACTGACCACTCAGATGCTGGCCACATTATTTGATTTCCCATTTGAAGACCGCCGAAAGCTGACCTACTGGTCTGATATGGCAACCTCCTCAGAGGTTAACGGCGGTACAACGCCGGAAGCCCAGCGCAGAGAGGCTTTGCTGGAATGTCTGGAAGTCTTCACCGGTCTCTGGAATGAGCGCATTAACAAAAAACCGGGTAATGATCTTATATCCATGCTGGCGCACGGCAAAGACACTCAAAATATGGACCCCATGGAATATCTGGGTAATCTGATTTTGCTGATCGTCGGTGGCAATGACACGACCCGTAACTCCATCAGCGGCGGCGTCTATTTCCTGAATCAGAACCCGGCGGAATACGACAAACTGAGAAATAACCCAGACCTCATACCCATAATGGTATCAGAGGTGATTCGCTATCAGACCCCACTCGCTCACATGAGACGCACGGCGACGCGGGATTACCAGTTACGCGACAAACTAATCAAGAAAGGTGACAAGGTCATCATGTGGTATGTGTCTGCCAACAGGGATGATGAAGTAATCACTAACCCGAACGAATTCCAGATCGACAGAGACCGATCACGGCATCACATGTCTTTCGGATTCGGTTTGCACCGATGCATGGGCAATCGCCTTGCAGAAATGCAGTTGAAGACGGTCTGGGAAGAAATCATGAAACGCTTCAAGTTTGTTGAGGTGGTCGGTGAGCCCGAGCGTGTTCAGTCATGCTTTGTTAAAGGCTATGAAACTCTGCCGGTGCGATTACACCCCTGGTAAGGGCCACCCACTGCAAAACGCTGCATCGCCCTAGGTGCTTCTCGGCTCACCCAGGCTTGACGAAACAATGGCCGCCATACGTGATCACTTCCACAGCCATACCCAGCGGCCAGAAGCTTTAGCAGCCTCTGGCCGCTAGTTATTATTTTTGAACCCGTCCCTCAGGACGGCCAGAAATCTGCTTTATAATCGTTGCCTCAGCGTCGCCTCTGGAAAAAATGAATCAGCACCATGATACAGTCCAGGGAACACCTCCCCGTTACCTAAAATACCAAGTCTGGTTCCTGATGAAAATAATTCGCCTAAACCGAATTTAGCGAAATCGAGGGAATTGAAGCACCTTAGCTGCGATCCGGCGCAGTCCTGTGGAAGGCTGTCTCTGGCTCATTAAAACCTTCGCCATAACAGGTGATATCTTGTCATAGAGGAGCCAATCTTCTAGACCCTGATCATCGACCCTGGCAAGGTCTAATTCAAAATCACCGGAAATAAGATAAGCCAGGCAGAATGCTCTACCCTCTGCATTTAAATGTTCATCCAGAACTTCACCATCAAGGATGGTTGTGAGAAATGCAGCGCCAGTTAAATCCTGCATCCGAATTCGGGCGATCGCGCTGGGATAGCGTTGCTGAAGCGATTCCGATAACAAATCATTGGAAACAAGAAAAGCAACCATGGCACCCAGAGACTGAATATTGTCACCCTCTGAACCTAAAACCAAACTGGCATATTTTTGCTGAGCCATCGAACCTCCCACGTCTGAAACTAGATTATAGGCTTATTGTGAATCATTCCCAATATTGGCAATCGCTTGAGCTCACAGCCAATATCTGCGCGACGCTCAAACTGCGCTCATAACAGAGTGTCACAGAGAAACACGAGTGACAGAAAGTAAAACCGGTAACACCGGTAACAAAGCGCAAAAACCGGACCACCCGAGTCGCTGGGTTATTCGGCCACACCAAAAGTCGCAGCAGCGTTGTCCCAAAATATTTTTCGCTTGCTCTGTTCCGAAATAGGCTGATCAATGAGCGCCTGGAAACCTCCAGGCCAGGTTCCATCCGGGTGAGGATAATCTGTATTGAACGTGATGTAATCTTCACCAACTAACTCAACCGCGGCAGGCAAGGTCATCTCATCGCCTCGGCAAGCAACCAGGAAATTGGATTTAAAATACTCTGTCGGGCGCTTTTTCAAAAGCGGGTGTTCGGCATTGCCGGAAAACTCCCAATGTTGCTCCATCCGCTGCAACCAATACGGCAGCCACCCTGCATCAGCCTCGACATGAACAATTTTCAAATCAGGGTTGGATTCGATAACCCCGTACCAGATCAATGACATCATCGCGACCATAGCTTCAAACGGATGAGCAATAATATGACCCGATGTATGGGTGTGCATCCGCTCCCCAAATGAAGGCAGGTAAGGTGAACCAGAATCATGGATACAAACGGGTTTACCCAGCTCCGCCAGCACGGCCCATAGCCGATCAAAACCAGGATGGTATAAATTACGTCCCTCAACGGGATTAGGCCTGATATAAAAACACGCAGCTCCCCTCTCGCTGCTGCGTTTTGCTTCTTCTATGGCATGGTCTGGTGACTGCATCGGTAACATCGCTGCGCTGAGCAGTTTTGCAGCATCAGCACTACAATAATCAATGCTCCAATCATTATAAGCGCGGCAGCAAGCCGCCAGTAAATCTGTGTCGTGGAACTGTTTGCCGAGTAATTGTCCTCCGACAGTGGGATAAACGACTTGAACGTCAACTCCCTCTCGTTCCATATCGGCCAGGCGACTAATTGCATTAAAGCCCTGCGCCCGCGCTTCTTCATGCTGCTTCATGGCCTCGACTACCGCATCATGGAATTCCTTGGCATCCATGGGGTAGTTACCATCCTGCTTGGTCAGCGGCATCCCTTCAACTACCATGGCTTGTTTCCCGCCACCTATGTCGGCCATAGCCGGGGCACGATCAGCAAATTCAGGATCGATGTATTTCGCCCAAATACTCGGCGGTTCAATCTGATGGCAATCAGTATCTAATATCCTAAAACCATTGCGCATGGCATTTTCCCCTATTTAGCTTAAAACTAACGCGATTAAGCCAAGGTCTCAAGTTCTCTACCTGAGCATCACAAGCGGGTTGATTGTTATGCCAACTCGGTTTTCAATGACCTATTCACAAATGGAGTTAATGCAGTGGTCCATCTAATCGATACCCTGTGGCAAGGAATGCGCACCGGGACATTGCCAACAACCCTCCCGGAGGCCAGTATTGATGAGGGACAGCGCTTACAGCTGGAACTGCTGCAGAAATGGCAGACTGCAGGGGAGTCCCTTGGCGGATATAAAATCGGCCTAACCTCGGGTACTTCTCGAAACAGGTTTGGTGCAGGCATAAGACCTTTCGGATTTATACTCAGTAGCCGAATTCACCAGTCCGGCGACTGCCTCGAGCTGGCCTCTATCGGCCAGCTCGGACTTGAAAACGAACTGGTGTTTCGTGTAGCACAAGACATCGCAACCGATTCAGCAGACAGGCACTTGGCCAGGTCTGTTATCGATGCAGTTGCGCCTGGTTTTGAGATTAACCAGCGTCGCCTGACGGGTCCTGCTGCAGACGGCATTAGAGTCGCGGAGAACCTGACCCAATGGGGCATCGTGGCTGGCCATTTTGTACCACTCGACCAGGATTTCGAAGCCCTCACTGTCGCTCTTTACAGAGACGGTGAATTAATCGAAAAAACCGCTGCAGATGGACACATTGATGACCATTTTGAATCTATTGCTGGCTTGATCAACCGGCTTTATCGGTTCGGCCTTGGTTTGAAAAAAGATCAACTCCTTATTACTGGCTCATATACCCGGCAAACCGTGGATAAACCAGGTACCTGGGTCGGCGACTTTGAAGCGATTGGTAAAACTGAGGTTGTCATCATATGAAGATTGTCATTATTCCAGGTCTGACATTACCAGCCGTCCCGACAGCCGATCTCAGCAAAATCGAATCTCTTGCTGGGCACAACGGCGAAGTTATTGTTACCACCCACCAGGAGGCTATCCAGCATGTCGGCGATGCTGAAGTTATCCTGGGTCTTGTTAATAAAAAGTTATTCTCTGCAGCAACCCAGCTTAAGTGGGTACAATCTATTTCGTCCGGAGTGGATATGTTTTTTTATCCAGAGTTTCTTGAAAGTGAGGTCGTATTGACCAGCGAGAAAGGTCTGGTGGGAGAACACCTGGCAGACCATGGCTTTGGATTACTGTTAATGCTAACTCGCCAGTTAGCAACTGCCCTACGCTATGGCGCCGATAGCTGGAATCATCGGCCAGAGATGCGATTTCAGGAAATAGAACTGACAGGTTCGGTATTTGGCATTATTGGCCTCGGCGGCACCGGTCGTGCCATGGCTAAAAGAGCCGCGGCATTCGGCATGAAGTGCATTGCCGTTGATCGGGACCCTGTAGCACCGATGACAGAAGTGCCGGAAGTATGGAGCCCTGCCAGGCTAGAGGAATTGCTAGCCTTCTCCGATATCGTCAGCGTGTGTTGTCCTTTGACGAGCCACACTCGAGAACTTTTTGATGAAGCCGCATTCACCGTTATGAAGGACAATGCCATATTGGTCAATGTCACCCGGGGAGAAGTGATGCACGAAACGTCACTGATTAATGCGCTAAAGAACGGCCAAATTGGAGGCGCAGCTCTGGATGTTGCACCCCGAGAACCCCTGCCTGCAGATTCTCCACTATGGAGCATGCCAAATGTCGTCATGACACCACATACTGCTGGTGCAAGCCAATTCAGGGTACAACGCAACATTGATCGATTCATCCACAATCTGCAAGCTTATATCAACGGTGAAAAACTCGAAGGCGTCATTGACAGAGAGGCTGGATATTAACGTCAGCCCGGAGCAGACACCAGCCAGCACTTGCAGGCTGCCCCGCGCTGGCCAACCAACTAACTGAGCCCATCAGTGCCAGCCATTTTTTTGCATCTCTGCACGACAACGAGTCCATAGGGCGGGTGGTGATATCAAAAAGAAGTACCTAAGTTAGTAAAAAAATGGTAAACCAATCTATACAAATCAGAGATTCCATGCCTTCCGGCAAAGAAATCATGATTAACACACCGCATAGAAAAGAAGGTTTTGGTAAAAGAGGATTCCCCACCATGTTTAAAAATTGGTTATACGCCACCGTCATAACAGCCTTGCTGCTGTCCCAGCCTGCCACAGCAGCAGAATACGCAATCGATAGCCAGGGCCAGCATGCTTTTGTTACTTTCAAAGTCTCGCATCTGGGTTTGTCCTACATTATCGGACATTTCAACCGCTTCGACGGACATTTCCGCTTTGACGCCGAAACGCCAGAAAACAACGAGGCGACGGTCAAAATACAGGCTAACAGCCTGGACACCAACCATGCTGAAAGAGACAAGCACTTAAAGAGCGACGAGTATCTAAACGTAGTCGACTTCCCAGAAATCAATTTCATCAGCAGTTCCTTTGAAGGCGATGATAAAAGTGGCCTTTTGCACGGCGAACTGTCTCTGCATGGCGTCAGCAAAGACATATCCATCCGCGTCCATCAGATTGGCGAAGGAGAAGACCCATGGGGAGGCTATCGAAGTGGTTTTCAGGGGAATGTCACCCTCAGCGCTGGCGACTTTGGGCTGTTCGCCTGGATAGGTGATGTCGAAGTAGAACTGATTGTCGAAGGAATCAGGCAGTAGTTAGACAGGCCCTGCGTCTGTAGTTACCCCGGCGATTCATTTAGCTTAACCAAGGGCCCTATCCCGGACCGGAAAGTGTCCTGAGCCAGGCCTTCACTGAAGGCTAGGTCCGCGATGACCGGGTGATCATCATTTAGAACAAAACGATTAATTACAAACAAAGTCATTGCTGGCAAGGGCCAACAATAACCTTGCAGGTTAAGCTAACATGACCTATTTTTGAGATGAGAATCTTCACGAGTTAAGCAAAGGAGAGACGGTGTCACAGGCACTTGAGGGCATTCGTGTATTGAACCTTAGCTCGGGTCCAGCTGCAGGTATGGCGACCATGGTATTGGCTGATTTCGGTGCACAGGTAATTACCATCCAGCGCCCCGAAGCAGCTACTACTGATGAATTAGATGAGTTACCCGCCAGGCCAATGTGGCACCGAGGTCAGCAGCAATTGATGCTGGATCTGGACCTCGCCGAGGATCTTGAACGCTTTCATCGGCTGGCGGCTGCCGCGGATGTACTGGTGTGTAACTGGCGCAGTAATGCCCTGGCCCGCCGAAAGCTTTCCTTTGAGACTATTCACCGAAGACACCGCCATCTCATTTACTGCCATATCACCGGCTTTGGTAATCGTGGACCGATGAGTAACTGTCCGGGATACGAGCATACCGTTGCGGCCTACAGTGGCAGGATGCGATTGTTTTCAGGCATTGTCGATCGTCCTGGGCCTGTCTTTTCGGCTTTGCAGGTCGGTGTTCATGCCTGTGCTCAATCCGCCGTCAGCGGAATCTTAGCTGCGCTCCTTGCCCAAGGTGAAAACGGCCCAGGGCGGCTGGTAGAAACCAGCATCCTGCAGGGGCTGCTACCCTATGAGATGGGCGCCATGATTGGCATGCAATTCAAAGAACAATTCCTTGGCCTGTTACCTTTCATAGAAACACCTTCCAGCCAGCCACCGATGCCGAGCCTGTTTTATCATCCAGCTCAAGCCGGAGATGGACGCTGGATGCAGTTTGGCAACTTGTTACCTCATTTATTCGACAATTTTCTTATCGCTACCGAACTGATAGATATCATCGCAGACGAGGATTTCAACCCTACGCAGCTTTTTTTAAGCGATCCTGAGAAACAGGAAATATTCCGCAACCGGATGCTTAGTAAAATCCAGGAAAAACCAGCAGCAGCATGGATGCAGGACTTTACCGACGATGGAGGTATTGTCGCGACAACTTATCAGACCACTCAGGAAGCCCTACAGGACCCAGACATAGTCGCCAATGGCCATGTCATCGAAGGCCAAAATGGGGCCCTGCAACTTGGTCCGGTCGCCCGGTTAACTGCCACACCTGCCATGCCTGGAACGGCCAATTCAACACAGCCAAGCTGGGAACCGCAGTGGTCAAAAACGCCAAGACAATCACCCGGTAAAAACGACTCTAACAAGCTACCATTGACGGGTATCCGCGTAATCGAAATTGCCACCATAATCGCCGCACCACTGGGTGCTGCATTTCTAGCCGACATGGGTGCTGAGGTGATCAAAATAGAACCCGTCGGGGGGGATCCATTTCGAGGTCTGTTAGCGGGCTTAGGCGCGGCGCGTGTCAATGTTGGCAAACGTAGCATCTCGGTCAATCTGAAAACTGATGTAGGCCGGCAAATTGTTTTAGACCTGTTAAAAGACGCAGATGTGATGATTCACAATTTCCGGCCGGGAGTGCCGGAACGTCTCGGCATCAGTTATCCACAAGTCAGCGCGGTCAATTCCAGCATTATCTACCTGCAATGTAACGGCTATGGCAGTGATGGCCCTGGAGCATCAAGGCCTAGCACTCACCCAATACCTGGCGCCGCCATGGGTGGCGTCATGTATCAGATGGGAGGAAGCCTACCCAATAACTTGCTGCAGACCGAAGATCTAAACAAGTGGTGCCGGCGACTCATGCGCGCCAATGAAGTCAACCCCGACCCTAACACGGCGCTGGTAGTTGCCACTTCTGTCATGCTGGGGTTAATGGCAAGACGAGAAACTAACACAGGACAGCAGATTCTGGTGGATATGTTTATCGCTAATGCCTACGCAAACGCTGATGACTTCCTCTCTTATAAGGGCAAACCGGCCAGGGCGATGCCGGATGCCGACCTGCACGGACTATCTCCCATCTATCGGTTATACCCTTGTGCAGATCAGCAGTGGGTCTTTCTCGGTTTAAATTCCGCTATTGATATTGAAATTTTCTGTAGCGCCCTTGAAGCGGCGGATATCTCTGCCCCAAGCCCTGAACAAATGCGCGCAGGCGATAAACATCTAACCGAAACTCTGACCCGTTTATTTGCTCGCAAAAATGCCAGGGAATGGCAAACCCTGCTGGGACCCCTCGGCTGTGTCCAGGCAGATGGACTGGCCCCTAACCAGTTCTGGACTGAAAATGAACACGCCAAGGCTATGGATTTAACTGCCGAGGCAGAACACCCGACCCTGGGGAGCTATCGCAGACACGGACCGATCGTGACTTTCGACGGCAAACAACAAAGCCTGAAAGGGCCTCCTTTAGCAGGCCAGCACAACGAGGAAGTTTTATCCGAAATAGGCTATTCCCAGGCGCAACTCGATCATTTTTACACCACCGGAACCATCTGGAGAGAAGCCTAAATGACTTTTTTATCCAGATTCAGTGTTTTGTTCGGTCCTTCATAAAACAGTGCAGGGTTTCTGAACAATGAAAATTTCAAGCCAAAACCTACTGCGACTTTGCTTCAACCAGCTCCCTTTACCTGCTAATTAGTTCGTTTTAGTAGCACGTCACATTAGGATTTATTCCATACTGACGCTTGAGAAATATTTTTGACTTGCCCTCATCTCGTTTCAGCAACTCAAAAAAATAGGCTAATACCATTTTTCAAAGATGCTTCCCTGTCATCAATATCTTGAAAA
The DNA here is from genome assembly GCA_018666555.1 of Gammaproteobacteria bacterium. Taxonomy (GTDB): domain Bacteria; phylum Pseudomonadota; class Gammaproteobacteria; order Pseudomonadales; family Azotimanducaceae; genus UBA9926. The sequence continues at coordinate 18,492 of JABIZD010000153.1, read as the reverse complement.
TGATCTTGATCAGCCTTTCTGGCCAGGCCTGGCAATCAACAATGATCAGTCTCGCAAAGGAATACCCCGGGCAAATGCTCAGAACGGAATATCTCGAGCCTGACTCGTGATCCCCATCAATCGCCTTGGCCCTGAGCCCGGCTCACGAAGAGTCTATTTCTGGAAAGCAGGCGAGCCTCTATACTCGGCAGCGGTTATGCCACAATTCGGGTTCGATTCCAGACAATTTCTAGGTATGCTAGAGGCTCATCGAACCGAACCATTTTAATGACCGACCCGATACCCTTAACCACTACAGAGCTTGATCCTGAATGGCTTGCTGAAATCTTCCGCCTCAATAATATTGCGCCCGATGCTATCGAGGACATTGAATGGGACATTATAGGTGAAGGTGCCGGATTTATGGGTGATGTCATACGCCTGCGGCCGCAACTGAAAAATCGAGAAAGCGTAGACGCCCTGATCCTGAAACTACCCACTGCCGGCAGCAACCGAAAGGTTGGCCAAAGTCTCGGAGTCTATGAACGCGAAATAAGGTTTTATCGGGAATTCCAGCAGCTGATGCCGGTACGAACACCGCGGATGATCTATGCCGCCATGGAAGAATCAATCCCGCCGGAACGCGGACTGGCAATCATACAGTTAATGAACAGACTTCCCATAGGCGTGTTGTGGCCTCTTTTCCTTTTACTGAACTGGCTGACCAGCAAAATCACAAAACGCTACGCCTTAGTCATCGAGGATCTCGGCCACCTTCGCCCTGGCGACCAGGTTGCAGGCTGTTCGCCCCAGGATGCGAAAATCGCGCTTTCGACTATGGCATGCATGCATGCGACTTTCTTAGATAATAAACTATTGACCGAAACTCCCTGGATCATTCCGATGGAGCTGACAATCAAATTAATCCAGCAGGTTTTTCGAAAGGCCTTACCTAAATATCTGCAGCAATACGGCCATACTGTTTCGAATTCTGCTCAGCAAACGCTGCAATGGATGGACAGAAACGGCATCGAACTCATGACCCTGTTGGCCGAGCAGCCATCAACTTTGAATCATGGGGATTTCCGTCTCGATAATCTTTTCTTTGACGATGCGAATAACGAAATTATTCTGTGCGACTGGCAAACACTGATGTCCGGACCACCTGGAATCGATCTGGCTTACTTTCTGAGTGCTTCAATAACTTCAGAACATGAAAATGAAATAGTCGAATTACTTGATTTTTATGCGCAGCAACTCAAGTCTCAGGGTGTTGAAATAGATGAGAATGCCTTGGCTTGGCAGTATCAGGCAGGGATGCTGTTAATTTTACTTCGCGTCATACCTTCTGAATTTCAGGATCTGCTGATACTGGGAACCAACCGAGGCCATGATCTGGCTATCACCTGGTTGAATAGGATATTTACTCGCGTAGAACATTTCCAGCTAGATCGTATTCTAGCCGGCCCTCCGAAAACCAAATAGACTCAGCCTATTCAGCACCGAGCCAGAATTTTGGTCATATCAGCGCCTTGATACAAAACCCCCACTTACGCCTAAAACCGGGCAATACGAAAGAACTCGTTTCGGCATCGGATCTAGTACGACTGTAGTCAATTGACTCCGCTTGAATTCCGCAACTCGATCTGTTCCTGTAAAATTTTCTGCTCAGCTTGATCGAGCCTGAAGCCACGTATTGCAAAATAAGCAAGCGCCATGGCAATAACTGGGATGGTCAGATAGATCACCCGAAAGGCGAATTTTGTCTCCTCACTGTTACCCCCCTGGGCATCAAAACCAACCAGGGCCAGCAACGGATAAGTTATCCCTATGGCAAGCGCCCCGCCTGCTTTAGCTGTAATTGCCAGCAAGGCAAAATACAATCCAGTCCGCTGCCCACCGGTCTGCACGTTGTCATAATCGACTACATCCGCTGCCATTGACCTAATAGAAAACTGCAACCCGGAATGGGCAAAGCCAGTACAAAAAAGTAAACAGATAAACAGGACAACATCGCCCTCACCCGGGAAGTAAAACGAAGCCGTCGTCAGGCAGAAAACAATCGAGTTGACTGCGAAGCAGCGGTGTTTACCGATTTTTTTCGACAAATTAACCCAGACAGGTACACCGATGATATGCGCCGAAAAGAAGAAAATTAGCGCTATGGAGTTCGACTGGGCGTCCCCGAGCAACTCTGCCTGATAGAAAATAAACAGCCCTGCCATTACCGCACCCGGCATTGATGCAGCCGCATCGGCTAGCAACAACCGCCGCATATGAGGATTCTTCAGGACTACCAGAAGACCAGCGATCAACCCAATCCTTGGAGCAGGTGTGCTGGGTCGTTCGCCAACCAGTGTCACAGCGGCTAACACACAAACAGGCGCAAAGATAATGGCGACAATCCCAAAGAATGAAAGGGCTTCATGCCCGGCCGGCGGCGTACCCGCGTATTCCAGCACAGCAAGAGGAACTAGAATTAACAGTGAACCAATATAACCAGCAAAAGCATTGAAACCAGCAATTCGAGAACGCTCGTGATAATCGCCTGATAACTCGGCCGCCCAGGCCGTATGTGAAATAGTTTGCATGGTGGTACCGGCATACAACACTATTAGCCAAAAGCCCAGGTACCATACTGTTGGATTACCAACTGGCATATAGGCCATTAACACGCCAAGCATCATAAACGGCAGCGCAATCACCAACCAATGCCTCCTGCGTCCCCAGCGACTATCCAGACGATCGCTGATAATGCCCATCATCGGATCCGTGACAATGTCGAACATCCGAACCAGCATGAAAACCAAGCCAATCTCAGCAAGGCCCAGACCCAAAGTTTTAGTGTAGAAAGGAGGCAGGAATATAGCTAGAGGTAGTGTCATTCCAGCCGTGGGAAAGGCAATTGACGCAAATCCAGCCAATCTCCAGCCGGGAATCTGCTGCTGTTTTGGTGATATTGATTCAGACATGCGCCTCAAGACTAGCGTGATAAAGCAAACGGTGCCAGATCAGAAGTAAAAATATCTCGACGCTACTTGCTTTACCTATCGAGGCTAGGCCAAGCTAAATAGCGTATTCACTTTCCTGTAAATATTAGCAACACCCTATCATTGCTTAGCTAGGATACTAAAATGATTCGTTATTCGGTGCTTTTTATTTTTCTGATAATGGCCTCATGTTCTCAACCCGAGCATCTCTCTGAGAAAAACAAGCAACCTAAACCAACAGACCCAAGGGTTCAACCGGGAACAGCCGCAGGCATCTACACGCCTGGCCAGCATGAGCTTTACGATGGGCGTTTCAAAATAAAAGGGTCCAACATCTATCAGGCCGGCACACTCTTAGATGACTCCCCCTGGGATCACATGGATAACAATGCAACTAACCTGCGAGAGGTTTCGGGAAGCCTACTCATTGATGTCAATGAAATACAAAACACCGGAATTTTCAGCGCTAACCTGACCTTGCCTGAAGGCGAATTCGTGGTCGACCTTGAACGCTTCCATGAATTTTCTGCCTGCCAGGATGGCGGAATAGCCGCGTTTCTATTCGAGCACGGCAACGCTGGCTGCGGCGATTCTAATTGGCCAAAAAGTCTGCTGTACGTGGCTGGCTGGGGGTATGGCAAGGCAACTCTAAATGGTGAAATCCTCTACCAGGATTATGAAATCCACTTTATGGTGACTCAGGGCATGCGGCATCGGGACACACTCAAAACGGTCCTTTCACCTGCTTCCGGAGAAGCAGGCTCGGTCAATCCCGCCGCACAACAACTGGACTTCTATATCCGAAGCCCTGAGCGCAATCCAAACAATCACCCCGACCGGGAAGTGTTTGACCACTTCTTTGCCATGCACGTCACCTGGCAGTAAGCCAGACTCGCTTGGCCTATCGAAAAACGGCTAAGCTTAGCTATCCACAGAACTACTTTAAACCAGCTAACAGATCACTCTTTAGTGAGTGGTATCATCTTTTCGCCAAACTCGCTCAATCGATCCATACCATCCGGACCAGCAAAGAAAAACGCCGGAATCATGATCCTGCCAACACCAAGCTCTGCCATCTGCTCAATTCCTGCAGCCGGATCAGCCATCTGAACGCCAAACATGGCATTAATTTCGATACTGTCCGGATCGCGTTGTGCTTGTTCTGCTTTGCGTCGCAGCCGGGAGATTAATTCCCCTAACCGGCCGATATCGCCTTCACCAGGGAAATATCCATCGGCAATTCGCACTGCCCGGTCTATGGCCGCAGCTGTGTCTCCACCTACCAGCACTGGAATGGAACCATTAACCGGTCGCGGATTACAGGTTGCTGGCTCAAAATCAACGAACTCACCGTGGAATTCCGCATGGGGCCCAGCCCAGAGCGCACGCATCGCTGCTATATATTCATCGTTTCTTGCCCCGCGCCTCTCCCAAGGAACACCTAACGCTTCGAACTCCTCTTTCATCCAGCCAACACCGAGCCCGAGTTCTACCCGGCCACCTGAAAGAATGTCTAGAGTTGCCAGCTCTTTGGCCAGAATCAGGGGATTACGTTGCGGTACAATCAGGATGCAAGTCCCTAGTCGCAGCGTGGGAGCAACTCCGGCCGCATAAGCCAACCAGATCAAGGGGTCGGGGATAGGCGTCTCCGGTTCTGCAGGAATTTTACCGTCAGGCGTGTAAGGATATCGGGAAGCAATCGAATCGGGCATCAGAACATGCTCTCCCCCCCAAACTGATTCAAATCCTGCTGCTTCAGCACGACGGCAAATTTCAAGTGCCGCAGTACCGTCGATGCCAATACTGCTGGCAAAAGCGAGTCCTACTTTCATTTGTTCAACCTCTATTATCTATCAAAAAAAGCTATCGTACAGGATATCCACGCAGTTAGCTTAAGAACCTTGGATCTGGATTATCAGACTCATATCGATTCTTAAGCATGGCTTTGCCTCGATAGTCCAAGCCATGTTTAGCCACTGCCGTAATCTTCGTGCCAGATCACCAATACCACGCTACCAAGCTAACCAGACAATGCATATTCAGGATCGAATTTATGTGGAACAGCCTCGCCGGACCTTCCCAGAAAAACTCACTCAATGAGTCCTTCCCTGCACCTGTTCTTGGCAAGACAATGGCAATGGCAATGGCAATGGCAATGGCAAAAATGGGAAGATCAAGTTAAGGTCCGAGCAAGCTATTAAAAAAAAACTTGTTATGATAAATCACCTGTTAATACCATCGAAATTTGAAGACTTCGATGAAGCCTGGATGAACGCTGCTCTTGCAGCGCACCTGGTCGATGTCAACATTACCAAAGTGATGGCCGAACCATTCCCTCACCCTGGCCAGACAGCTGATATTGTCGCCATCCATGTTGAATACAGCAGCAGCACGCCGTTACCATCAAAGTTCATCGCCAAGATAGCTGCAACGGATCAGTCAACCATGAATAATGTGGTGAAACCACTTGATCTTTACTACAAAGAATACAGCTTTTACCATGAGGCCATTGAAGGCATAAACTATCCGAGCTGCTATTACTCGGCTTTTGATTCCGACTCCCAGGCCCTGGTCCTACTATTTGAGGATATCTCACATCTTGACTCTCCTTCATGGAATCCAAGTCTTCAACAGGTCGAAACGGCCGTGGGAAAGCTGGCCTTATTCCATGCTCGCTGGTGGAATGATGCCAGCCTGAAAGCAAAACCCTGGTTAACCGCACAGAGCGACCCCGCACTGATGGGTATGTACGTTGACCTGGCGTATGCTGCCATACCGACTGTTGATGACTTAATGGATGAAGACTGCAGCTACTTAAATGAAATAGTGCGCACTTTTGTCGAAAATAAGACGGCCGCACTCAACTATATCAACAGCAGACCTTACACCTTCGTCCATGGTGACTATCATCCCAAACAGATGTTCTTTGGCAAGCCAGGTTCCACCGAAGACTTTGTTATGATCGACTGGCAATTACCCCTGCGTGGTCCAGGTGCCAACGACCTCGCCCGCATCGTTGTACTCGGCATGGATACTGAAACAAGACGAAAGCAAGAACCTCGACTCATGAGGAAGTATCTGAAGCTGCTAAGTGAAAATGGCGTAAATGATTACCAGATGGAGGATCTTCTGGAAGATTATCGAATCGGGATTTTTACTTCTGTAGCCATTCACTATCTGGCAGCAGTAACAGATATACAACGTTTCATCGACGAGGTTACCTGCCTCGGACTTGATTGGCAGGAAATGGCAAATTATCGCCTCAAGCGGGCCCTCCAGGACCATGATGGCCATGAACTCATGGCAGTCTGGCGTAACTGGCAATCGTAATGCAGTCAGAACACAACCGCCAAATATCAGATGATCTTATTAGTTGCGAGTGAGCTGAGGGAGTCGACCATAGGTCATGCTCCGCCACAACCATTCTACCGGTCCGAGTTTGAAACGATGCAACCACCAGCGACTGAACAACAACTGAAATAACCAGATCAACAATACAATAAGGTAAAGGCTTGTACGACTGAATTCACCCACCAAAGAAAACCCCAGGCCGGTGAATATGATGGCACAGATCAGTGATTGCATCAGATAATTAGTCAGTGCCATGCGGCCAACCGCAGCCAGGGCTTGCCGACATACCGACAACTGCCCGTGCTGACAGAACCAGACAATCAAACCGATATAACCCAGCGCCAGGCCCAACCGACCCATCTGGTAGGTTGGCTGCATCTGCGCGAAAGTTGCCATCAAATCGAAGCCGCTGGTCAGTGCCCGAGAAACTTCGTAACCATTGACAGTCAAACCGACTGCAAAGCCAATCAACATCAAACGAAAATAAAACGCCGAAGACCTCCCTCCCTGCAACACTTTCATCTTATATAGCGCCATTCCGAGAATCATCATGGCCAGCGCATCCCAGAGAAGTATCATTGGCATAACAAAAAACAGCATCTCGCTAACTTTGTTTACATTCCAATGAAAGGCACTGCTGTAACTTCCCCGTCGCTGGCTTAACTCCTGCGCCACGTCTGCTTCATCGAAATCAAAATCAGCAGCAAATTCTTTCCACTGGTTAGCGCTCTGGATAAGGCCAGGATCAAGCGAGCCAGGCTGCTCTGAGGCAGCCACAACCTGGGCGGCAGAACGCGCCTGGCCGAGCCCATAACCGGTGCCTGCGTACAACAACGAAATCAATAAAATTAACGAACCAGCAATACCAAATAATGTTTTAGGCCGCAAATTTCTAAGCGGGTAAAGCATAAATCCAGCCACGGCATAGGTTGTGAGAATATCCCCATTCCACAACAGCACATAGGCATCAAATAGACCGAATAACAACAGCAGGAAAGTACGTCTGTAATGCAATGTCCCGCTTTTGCCACCGGTACCGGTAGTAAACAGGACGACCCCTGCTCCAAACAAGATGGAAAACAGGCAGCGCATTGCCCCCTCGCCGAACAACTCTACGCCAGCCCAGACTTTTACATCAAGCGCGGATGCATTTATGAGGTCGAACCCTGGATTCGAATAAGATGCCGAAACAAGGCCAAATCCTAAGATATTTAACAGTAGTATACCCAGCAGAGCAAACCCGCGCAGGACATCAAGGCTCTCGATTCTACTCACTTCATTTGTTGGCTGCATGGGCACTTCCTGAGTAATCTATCTATTTAAAAATCGGATAAATTTTAATTCCAACATCAATCCAGGATTCTAAACCTTTAATTTAACCACCGGCCAGAATAAAAAATAGAAAAGAGCCATGCGAACTTAAACATTTAGTTAATACTTTAATAACCAAAGTTACTCACCTGTTTAGTGTCAATCCAGAATACTGACCTCTGTGGCTTTCAATTTCTGTCCTTTCTATACTCAAGATTTCAATAATCATCGGAACACGCTATGGAACAGCAAGAAACGGGAGGGTGTTTGTGTCACAACATAAGATATTCGTTTGCTCGGACCAGCGCCCTATCTAGCCACCACTGTCACTGTAATGATTGCAAAAAATGCACTGGGAGTGGCAAGGCGACCATTGTGCTGGTGCCAGAATCCGCTTTGAAAATACAAGGTATTGTCAAGTATTTCACCGTCACTGGCAGTGAAGGGAGCCAAGTCACCCGGGGCTTTTGTCCACAATGCGGCTCGCCACTGGTCAGTTATGTGCAAGAGTCAGCCGATTTCAAATTCGTTAAAGCCGGATCGCTTGATGATTCATCCTGGCTGCAAATTGATTCAAGTTACTGGCAAAAGTCAGCAGTTAACTGGGCTCCCACCGATCCCTCCATACCTTGCTTTGGAGGCAATCCTGATAGTGTATAAAAATCAGCAAAAAAAATCCCCTATGCCGCAACGATACTTTGCACTTTTATAGGTCTACCGCTATAGGTCTACAGCGAATAAAGTGAAAGCCCTAGCTAACCGCAGGATCGCTTGATGAAGACAAAAACCAGACTAAGACAGATCTGCTCAGCAGACTCTGTCAACGACCACCAGAGAACCGGCATGATAATGCCTGAAGTCAGAACCGCGCCAACGGAGTGATCAAATGACCAGTGAAAATCAGTTCAACAAGGTAATCACAAAGGCCCTGCTCAACCACAACTTCCCCGGTATATCGATCGCAGTTAGTCATAGCCGGGGACAGCTACTGACCTTCAGTGATGGGTTGACTGACGCAAACAGCGGCCTTCTGATATCACCTGACACACTGTTTAGCGTGGCCTCATTGACCAAGTTTCTGACCGCCTTGATTATTATGCAGGCTGAGCGCCTTGGGCATTTATCAGTAACAGATCTGGTAGTACAATACTACCCAGCACTACAGTGCGCCCAGGATAGTAAGATGCAACTTAAGCATCTTTTAACCCACTCCTCGGGACTTCCAGGCCTGCCCTGTCGATTCTTAGCAAAGAACCTGACAGAACAAAATAGTTCAGATTCAGGACTACAGCTACTGACAACAGAAGATTTGGTAGCTCATATCAACCAGTTAGAACCAGAATTGCTTGCCCCACCAGGAGCCCTGTACAGCTATAGTAACGAAAGCTATTGCATATTAGGCGGCATCATCGAAACCGTTTTTCAACTCCCCTACCCTGAGGTGGCAAAAAAGCTGATTTTTGAGCCCTTGGCCCTGCATAACAGCGCCATAGGAGGCAAGCAGGCTAGAGGCTTCAAGAATATGGCAAGACCTTTGCTGCCCAGCAAGCAAGAATTAATAGAACTTCCCGATTGGGATGCACCTTTGTTCTACCCTGCGGGTGGGCTGCTGACAACTCCTTCAGACCTAATAAGCTTATTTGCAGTACTAAAAGGCGACAACAAACTACTAAGCAGGCAGCAGAGCCACCAGATGATAAACCGCCAGGCGTTGATCGCCTCGCGCCCCTCTCCTGACTTCGGCTACGGTTATGGACTGGAAATTGAGCACCTCAAAACCGGTTCCACCATGGCCTGGCATACAGGCCAACGTCAGGGCTGGTCGAGTTTTGTGGGTATTATCCCAGACCAGGATATTTCAGTGGCGATAGCAATTAATGTCGCCGATGCACCGGTTGCCAGTCTCGGGCATGTCATTATCAGTGAACTGTCCGATTTCACGACAACAGACCTCCCCTGGTTACCTGTAGAAAAACCACCTCATGCATTTGACGGAAACCCCGATCAATTCACGGGACGTTATGGTTCTCTCGAGTTAGGTACATTTGATGCAGTCTACTCTGATGGCGAATTCATGCTGCAGACCTCAAACGGCGACTATACCTTTGAATTCCATGGCACAAACCATGGCCGGGTTGCCGGACAAACGTTTCAATTTCTAGCCGGTAACAAAGTTCATTGCCAGGGGCTTGCTTTTGGACTTAGAGTCCTGCCACGATTAGTATGAAAGGCCAAGGGCATTACAACCAGCTGCTATGAATTCACCCCTAAAACTGTCTTCCAAAGCGAAAACTCGTCCACATATTGCAATACTTGGGTTTTCCCTGGAATGCAATCGACGCGCACCGGTAACGGATAAAAAGGCATTTACTGATGCGCTCTATCTTGATGCAGATGGTATCCATCGTGAACTCGAACGTGACCGTTCAGGATTACCAGGGACGCTGCAGGGCTTCTGTATGGAAATGAATAAAACCAGGGATTGGACACCGGTACCGATTTTACTGGCCGAAGCCCCCCCTGGTGGGCCGGTAGACCACGCTTTTTTTCAGGAAATGCTAGCCGTCATGCGATCAGGCCTGCAAACGGCTGCCAACATTGATGGGGTCTATCTGTGTGAGCACGGTGCCGGACTGAGTACTGAATTGGACGATGCTGATGGCGAGGTCTTTGCCATGGTTCGTTCAGTGGTTGGTCCTGATGTGCCGATTGTCTCTACTCTCGACTTACATGGCCACGTTACCCCGAGGATGCTGCAATCAGTTGATGTGATGATTGCCTACCTGACTAATCCACACGTAGACCAGTTGGAAAGAGGTGCAGAAGCGGCAAAAGTCATGGATATGATGCTGGCTGGGATGAAAACACAGGCTCACCTGGTAAAAGTCCCGATGATCAGTCCTGCCGTGAGTCTCCTCACCTCAGCGGGTCCCTACTCAGAATTAATTGAATACGGGCAGTCACTGGTGCAAGCACCTATTATTAACATTTCTATACTGGCCGGCTTTGCGCCGGCAGATGCGGCTACCAATGGCATGTCCATCGTGGTAACAACTGATGCCACAGGTGATAGCGACGGCCACCTGGCACGAAGCACAGCCAGGCACCTGGCTGAACGGGCATGGTCAGACCGGCATCGATATACTACCCAACTCACCAGCATCGATGAGGCCATCAACCTGGCAAAAGAAGTCATCAATGACGACCAGAGACCGGCCATCATCCTCGCCGACGTAGCTGATAACCCCGGCGGAGGGGGTCGCGGGAACACGCTATTCATTCTCAAACGAATGTTACAAGAGGAGCTCCGGTCAACCACTATCGGCCTGCTGATTGACCCTGGACTTGCAGCAAAAGCACATGAAAAAGGGGTTGGGGCAACTTTCATAGCCACTTTCAATCGGCATGACTCGGGCCCTTTTTCAGAGACCTATAGTGCCACCGCGCAGGTATTAAAACTCAACCAGGGAAGCTGCCTGGGTCGGCGCGGCGTCTACGCTGGGAGACGCATCAACCTTGGTCTGTGCGCCCTTCTGTTAATAGAAGGCATACAGATTATCATCGCATCAGCACGACATCAGTGTGCAGAGCCTGTATTTCTCGAACGAATGGGGATCGATTTAAGTAGTCTGCGGGTACTGGTAGTGAAATCACGAGGTCATTTTCGTGCCGGCTTTGATGAATATTTCGCACCCGAACACATCATTGAGGTTGACGCGCCGGGCTTAACTACCCCGGTGATAAGCCAGCTAGGACTCACCAGGGTCACCCGACCAATTTATCCATTAGACCCGCAGATGGAGTGGTTGGTACCCGACTAGTATGGGTGCGTTTGGGCCAGCGGAAAAACTGCAACTATAAGGCCGTCGAAGTCTCCAAACTATCATCTACTGCCGATGTTTGAAAAATGATCTGCCTACTCAGCATCTATTCAGCACTGCAATCAAGTCCGCTTCGGATAAGGCTGCGAATTTTAACTAAGTCATGCGTGCTATAGTTTTTGTCTGGGGAGAATCCTACCTCAACGCTTACTATGCTGATTAATCGGAGTATCGAAAATGAGAAGACGAGATTTATTGGCCGGGGCTGCTGCATTACCGTTCCTGGCAGCATTGCCAAAACCGGCTCAAGCAGAATCCAGGGGGCAGCCCTGGGACCGACATAATAGCGCCCTGATCATGGATGCAATGGGCGAACTGCGTGAAGTCTATGAGGACAGTCTGGTGCAGGAGATGCTTGATTCCGGGATCCGCAGCATGACCGTTACGGTCGCAGACCCCAAAGCACAAGAGCAAACGGCCTTTGATGAAACCGTTAAAGGCATCCTCTACTACAACAAATTTCTCGACAAAAAAGCAAAATATTACAGCCGCTCAACCAAGGTTACCGAAATCGACAAAGCTCGCGCAGACAGTAAAATAGCGGTGTTTTATCTGACTCAGAATTCAACCCATTTCCAACGGAATTTAGACAATGTAGATGTGTTTTACGCGCTAGGGCTTCGCGCCAGCCAAATCACCTACAACTATCAAAACTGGGCAGGCGCCGGATGCAAGGAAAGAAACGGTTCAGGCCTGACCGTCTTCGGTCATGAATTAGTCGAAAAAATGAATACCGTAGGGATGATGATTGACCTTTCCCACGCAAACGAAAAAACCACCATTGATACCATCGTTGCATCAAGTAAACCGGTGATAATATCGCACGCCTGCTGTCAGGCTTTATATGACCATGAAAGGAATGTGTCGGACACCAATTTAAGGGCTTTAGCTACCAAAGGGGGCTTATTCGGTGTGACCCAAATGCGGCCTTTTATGACACTTCAGGTCAGCAATGCAGTGAGCGTTTATTTTGACCATATCATTCATGCGATCAACGTGTGTGGGATAAACAGCGTGTGTATCGGCAGTGACCGGGATCATCGGCGACTGGTCTTGAGCAAGGCATATATTGCCGAGTTAGAAAGTGAAGAAGGCTCGCAAGCCATTGCTTCGGACTATCCTTATTACTTTGAGGAGTTAAATGGCCCCCGCCGCATGGAAGTGATCTGGGATGGTTTGAAAGCACGTGGCTTATCTGAGCCTCATCTGGAAAAAGTAATGGGCCAGAACTTATATGATTTCTACAAACACAGTATCGGTTGAATATCAGGTTAAACCGTCCCCTGGGCTGCTTTCTAGATCCCTGTAAACGCCTAAACAGAGACACTGGTTACTGCACGGCGACCCGCACAATCCAGTTACCTTTAGACAGCCAGTCGAATAGGCGCGACCAATGAATCAATGACCTGGGCCGCTGCCCGAAGAGATAACGGCCCTGTTGCCGGACCGTCCACGTATCCCTTTGCTAGCCGACTGTCGTGAATAAACCAAAGTTACCACCCTCATAATAGTGGCTTATCGCTCATCTGCTCAATTGGATTTATTCAAATCAAACTCTTTAAACACAGCTCGTTAAACACAGCTCGTTAAACACAGCTCTTTAAAAACAGCTCTTTAAACACAGCTCTTTAAACACAGCTATTCAAATAAGACTATTTCCCTGAAACTCGAGCATAACCCTGCTTCCCTGGCCAATACCTGACATCTAGATTTGCACAGTCACCTCCCGCTTTCGTATATTATTTAGCCATTGGATTCTTCTCCTATAGGTGAATACGCATGAAAGAACTCGAAGGCAAAACAGCCCTGGTTACCGGTGCCGGACAAGGCATTGGCCAAGGTATCTCATTTGCATTAGCGGCGGTAGGCGTGAATGTGATGGTAACCGGGCGAACGGAACTAAAACTGGCGAAAACCGTAGCTGCAATTTCAGAACGCGGCGGCAAAGCCTGCGCCTCTACTTGTGACGTCAAACGAAAAGACGACCTCAAGCGTATCGTTGATGAGTGTATTGATCACTTTGGCAGCCTGCATATCCTTGTTAACAACGCCCAGGAAGTTCCCAATGGGCTACTACATGACGTCTCGGATGAAGCCTTTTCAGCGGGGTTCACCTCGGGGCCTCTGGCAACCTTACGGTTGATGAAACTGGCTTACCCGCATCTGAAAGGGGATGGCTGCATCATCAACCTGGCCAGCACCGCTGCCAAACGCTGGGATATGTCCGGATACGGAGCCTATGCCGCGGTCAAGGAGGGTATTCGTTCACTGACCCGGGCGGCAGCCTGTGAGTGGGCTGTCGACGGGATCCGTACCAATGTCATCCTGCCGCATGCTAAATCCCCTGGACTTGCCTGGTGGATGGAGAAGAACCCTGAAGAGGCCGCTGCATTTCAGGCGTCAATACCGCAACGCCGAGTCGGCGAATGTGAACAGGACATCGGCCGGTTCGTGGTCCAATTGTGTAGTGACGGTTCTCGCTATGTTAACGGCCAGACCATTGCGGTGGATGGCGGCCAAGCCCATCTCGGCTAGAAACAAGCTCATTGCCGACGACCTCCCAGCCAATTAAGCCATTAAGCCATTTAATCTATGGACCAAAATGAACAGGTAGAACGGAGGATCAATCCAAAAAACTACTGCTATTAAGTTAACAACCAGTTCCGGTTTCTGTTATAAACCGATAAGAACCATCAATTAATAGGAAACAAAAATAATAATATCAAGAATCAAAAGGGGAAACTCATGAAATTAAACTTAATCACTCTCAGTGCAATATTTAGTGTTAGCGCTTTCTATCACCCTCTCACTGTTTATGCAGAAGAAAGTTCAAGCGAAATGGAAGAAATCGTAGTTACCTCTCGTCGCCGTGATGAATCGCAGCAGGATGTGCCTCTTTCTGTTACCGCCTTTGGTAGAGAGTGAATTGATCAATTGAAGCCAACCACCTTGCGGGACTTTGATGGCCTTGCACCTAATGTCTATATTGGCATGAATACAGCGGGGCCTGGCGCTTCAGCCATCTACATACGTGGTATTGGCTATGCAGATATTGAAAAAACCCAAAGCCCTCAGGTGGGTGTTATCGTTGACGGTATCCAAATGGGCTCGTCAACTGGCCAGCTCATAGATACCTTTGATGTGGAAAGTATTGAAATAAATCGCGGACCTCAGGGTGTGCTTTTTGGCAAGAATACCATCGGTGGAAACATCGTTGTGAATCGAGTCAAACCAAAATTCAATGACTTTGGTATCAATGCCAGCGCTGAAGCCGGCAATTTTAATTCGAGACAGGTAAAGCTTAGGCTTAACGTGCCTCTGGTAGAAGACCAGTTGGCTTTAAAACTGGGTGTCATTGACCGCAGTCGAGATGGCTTCTACACCAACCAGAACATCGGTGGAACAGCCGGTGATGTTGACTTCAGCTCAATGACTGCTGCTCTGCGTTGGGCCCCGTCAGATACCTTTGAAGCGACTCTGACCTACGACAACATTGATGACACCAGTCAGATACCACCCCAGGACCCCCGCTACGATGGCAGCAATCCGTTCGTCACTCTTGCGGACAAACGAGAGCCAACCACCTATGACGTAGATCAAATCGGCCTCCGAGCAACTCTCGATCTCACCGATAACGTTACCCTCTATTCAGTGACTGGCTGGCATGATGGTGCAGATGGGGTGAATCAGGACTTCGACGGCGCCGGCATCGGTGGACTGGCCATACCATTTGCTCAGCTGCACACACTTCGAGAGCAGGAATTTGAAGTGTTGACTCAGGAAATCCGGATTGCTGGGTCAATCAATGATAATCTCGACTTTATGGTAGGTTACTACTACTACGATTCACAACTTGATTTTATGCAACGCACCAACAATATCCTGCAATTACCTCTCCCTGTAGTCGGTGCTATCGTGGGAATACCAGGCCTTACGGCCTGTGATGGTCCTGGATTTCTGCCATTCAGGGCAAACCCAACTGTCGGCGATGTTTTCTGTCAGTTTCCTAATGCGAAAAGCACCCAGATATCCGCCCAGGACGTTTCATCGGATGCTTTCTTCGGGTCACTTACTTGGAGACCCGTTGATAACCTGGAAATAATGGTCGGTATGCGCCACATTCAAGAAGAAACATCAGCGCAAACTGCCTATTACGACCATTCTACCGGTACATTTGATACCGGTGGCACAGATACAGAGCACGATTTCACAGGTCTGCCATCAGTATTAAGCCCAAATGGCTACGATGCTAACGATTCCTGGGATGACACCATCTGGACAACTTCGATGAACTATGCATTTACCGATAACAATCGGGTTTATGCCAGTTACTCGCAGGGTTTCCGAAGTGGTGGATTCAGCATCCGTTCTGCAAGAGATCCCAGCGAAGCGCCATTTGATCCAGAAACAGCAGACCAGATCGAAATCGGCTCTAAGAACGAACTCCTCGATGGCAGGCTACATTTGAACATCGCTTACTATCGAATCGAACGCGAAAGCGGCCAGTTCAGCTCTATCATCTCACTTCCGCCGGGTTCAATTCCAGGTACTACAACTATCATCAACAATGGTGGCACCTCCACAACGGATGGCTGGGAATTGGAATCACGTTGGATGATCAACGAAAACTTTACGCTGTCACTCAACTACGGTTCCCTGAATGTTGACAATGGAACCGTCAGTATTGCATGCCAATTCCTGGACGGATGTGCATCTAGTGTACCTGGCGGTGCCCCTGATCCAGACGGAACTATCCGCACCCTGGGCGGCAATAGCGACTCTCGTCAACCTGAAAGTACCTTCGCAGTTAACCTGGCGTATGATCAGGAAATCGGCGCAGGAACACTGTTTGCTAACATCGGTTATAAAAAGACTGGCGAGTACCTGCTAGTAAATACGGGCGCGGGTGCAGAAAATCGGACCTATGATGGTGACTATGCCCAAGTTGACGCTCGCATCGCCTATGACATACAACTTGCCAACGACGCAACTTTGAGCTTGTCCCTGTTTGGCAAGAATCTCACCGACGAGTTGTATCGAGAACAGGCTCTGTTCCTCGGTGGCGGGACTATGTTGTTACCCAGTGGTGGCCCTAATACCGGGTTCCAGGGCTGGGGAGCACCTCGAACATACGCATTCGAGGTTCGTTACTCAATGTAAAATAGTGGTATAACCGACCGAAAAGGGCTGCTTATGCAGCCCTTTTTTTGTGCGCTTGAGCCAGCTTCAGCTACTTTTAGCCATAGCACAGGCATCAATTAACAATTGTATGAATAGCCAGACCCAATGCAACTTGACTACTTCACCAAAGGAGAGAAACCCGGCCCATCTTCTTCGTGTCATATCATTATGTAAGCTAACTAATTATAATAAAGGCTATAACAATAGCAGTCTTAGCCTGTGTTTCTATCGACAGTAGAGTTTTTACTGAGATGGGTGGACAGCAAGCCTGAGAAAAATTTAAAAGGTAAAGTCATGTTGATTTTTGGAGTTGCACTACTGGGGCTTAGCCTCCTGGCTGGACTGATATTGGGCCAGATGTTAGGTAGCTGGATGGGCCTGACTGCGAATGTAGGGGGGGTTGGCATTGCCATGTTACTTTTAATTTTTTTCACCCATTTAGAACCTGTCAAACAACAGCTGAGTAAATCCGCTGCCTCAGGAATTCTATTCTGGAACGCCATGTACCTACCCATCGTCGTTGCCATGGCAGCTAAGCAGAACGTACTTGCGGCACTAGATGGAGGCTGGCTCGCGCTCACCGCAGGTCTTGGGGCAGTGGGAATATCATTTCTATTAGTGCCTCTGCTCAGCGGACCAGAGGAAGTCACTCATCATGATTGAACTGGTTACAAAAATTTTATCGAGCAATGCCCTGATCACGGCATTTGTTGTCGTCGGCCTTTTGATGGGTTGTTCTTACTGGCTCTGCAATCGGATATTTTCGGGTCGAATTCATGGTTCAGCACTGGCGATCAGTATCGGTTTACTTCTAGCCTACCTCGGCGGACACCTTACCGGTGGTGATCAAGGACTTGCCGACATTCCCTGGTTGGCTGGCATCGGTATCATGGGTGGCGGCATGCTGCGTGATTTCGCCATCGTCGCTACTGCTTATGGGGTTCGTTGGCCCGAAATCCGCCGAGCCGGTTTTCGGGGAGTGATCGCCGTAATCCTCGGCGTTATTGTCTCGTTCACCGTCGGGGCCCTATTAGCTGTAATATTTGGCTACCGAGATGCTGTCAGCATCACCACCATCGGTGCCGGTGCAGCCACCTATATAGTTGGACCAGTAACCGGCGCTGCGATAGGTGCATCCTCAACTGTCATTGCCCTGAGTATTGCCGCTGGTCTAGTAAAATCGATCAGCGTTATGGTCATCACTCCTTTGGTGGCCCGTCGCATTGGTCTTACACACCCTAGTGCTGCTATGGTCTTTGGCGGCTTGATGGGTACGACCAGTGGTGTCGCTGCGGGACTCGCAGCAACCGACCCAAAATTAGTGCCTTATGGGGCCATGACAGCTACCTTTTACACAGGGGTAGGCTGCCTGCTCGCCCCCTCAGTCCTATTTCTTGTAGTTAAAGCCCTGGTGTAGCGCCACAGGACTGGGTTAAAACAGGCTAGTCCGCGCACTGCCAGCGCTGATAACCATCCCAGACACTTCGTTTGCAGCCAATAACTTATTGACAGTGCCCGTCTAGCATCGCTGGCGCCAAGGTGCCAATACTCGTGCACAAAAACAAACTGAATCAGGCGCCAATCTCATCGAGACGAACTTCTAGTCAGCACCGCCACCACCTATGACGATGCCATAACTGGTTGAGCCTTCTGGGTCCGCAACAGGACAACAATGATCAAGAAAGGACTATTTCATTAACAGCTCATCAAATGAAATCGACGACAGCGCGAAAAACCAATATTTAACTGACCCAATCTGACTTGATAAAGGCATTACCCTGCTTCCGCTTTCAGGATTT
>JABIZD010000146.1 GCA_018666555.1 Gammaproteobacteria bacterium | reverse complement strand
TTTAATGCTGATGGTTCTTTTGAAAATGTAATGGGCGGAGAAACTTGGGTAGAAGCTTGGCAGGGCGGCGCCGATGCTTGTGGTGCACCGGTTACGCCTCACGATGGACAAGTAACCGCAATATTCCAATATGATGAAGATGCGAGCACGCTCAAGATCTCCGGTAAGGGTGCGCATCTCGGACTGGCAAAAGCAGTCAACGGTGCAGAGCTTGCAGCCCCCGGAGCAGCCCCAGAGGATGTTACGTATACAGTCACCACACTTGATGGCGACAATATGACCGTTACGTTGGAAACAGCCGCGGGAGTTTGGTGGACATTCAGGTTGACGCGCACCTCTACATCGCCTCTGGTCGGCAACTGGAAACTCGCCGGAGATGGGGCCGCATCAGTGGGGCCGACGGCTGAAAGTGCCGAATGGTGGGCTTCAACCGCGGCAAATGGGGCAGGGCCAGACGAACGAGCCTGTTGGTTTGATGATGTTTATCACTTTAGCGGTTCAGGGGCGTTTAAGAATTTCATGGGCCTTGATACTTGGGTAGAAGCTTGGCAGGGCGGTGGTGATGCCTGCGGCGCGCCCGTTTCTCCTCATGATGGTACGTCGGTTGGAAGCTTTGTTTATGACGAGGATGCAGGAACGCTGACCGTGTCAGGTCGAGGATCTCATTTAGGTCTTGCGAAGGCGACCAATGGCGCCGAGATTGCTGCGCCAGGCGATGCCCCGGATGAGATTATCTACACCGTGACCACGTTGGACGGGGACAATATGACAGTGACCCTTGAAACTGGCCCCGGCGTTTGGTGGACGTTCAGACTTATGAGAGTGAAACAGTCAGCATTGGCTGGCAAGTGGAAGCTTGCCGGGGAGGGTGCGGCATCAGTCGGGCCTGTTGCTGAAAGTGCAGAATGGTGGGCTTCCACCGCAGCCAATGGCGCCGGCCCCCTAGAGCGTGCCTGTTGGTTCGATGATATTTATAACTTCAGTTCGACAGGTTCCTTCCAGAACTTCATGGCCGGGCAGACCTGGGTTGAAGGCTGGCAGGGAGGCACTGATTCTTGTGGCACCCCAGTGGGTCCTCATGACGGCGTAAATGCAGGCTCGTATGTTTATGATGAAGCTGCCGGAACCCTAACGGTCGATGGAAGGGGTTCACATGTTGGCCTTGCAAAAGCCGTAAATGGCCAGGAATTGAGTAATCCAGCGGATGCTCCTGATTCCATTACTTACACGGTCACGACCTTAGATAGTGACAACGTTACCTTGACTCTTGAAACCGGTGGTGGTGTCTGGTGGACCTTCCGGCTGATGAAAGTCAAGCAATCTGCTTTGGCCGGCAAATGGAAACTCGCCGGTGATGGCGCCGCATCAGTTGGCCCTAATCCGGAAAGTGCTGAATGGTGGGCATCTACTGCTGGAAATGGCGCGGGCCCAGCCGATCGAAGTTGCTGGTTCGACGACGTCTATGATTTTGGTTCGGACGGTTTGTTTGCCAATGACATGGGTGAAGAAACCTGGGTTGAAGGCTGGCAAGGCGGTACTGATTCTTGTGGTACGCCTGTAGGTCCCCATGATGGCAGTGCTGCCGCGGCGTTTGACTATGACGAGGATGCAAGCACTTTGACCCTGATTGGCAAAGGTGCACATTTAGGCTTAGCCAAAGCTGTCAATGGCGCTGAGCTGGGTGCGCCTGGAGCAACGCCAGACTTTGTCACTTATACCGTCGTGACACTCGATGGTGACAATATGATTGTTACTTTGGAAACAGGTGGCGGCGTTTGGTGGACCTTCCGACTTGAGCGGGTGTCTAATTCGGGATTAGCGGGCAACTGGAAACTCGGCGGCGAAGGTGCTGCAGCGGTAGGCCCGACCATGGGGAGTGCGGAATGGTGGGCAGCAACGACAGCCAATGGCGCAGGACCCGCGGAAAGAGCTTGCTGGTTTGACGATGTGGTTCACTTTGGTGCAGATGGTTCGTTCCAGAACTTCATGGATGGAGAAACCTGGGTTGAGGGTTGGCAGGGTGGCACCGATTCATGTGCTGCACCAGTATCACCCCATGATGGATCTTCTGCGGGTAGTTTTGCCTATGAAGAAGTTGATGGTACACCACATCTCGTGATAACAGGGAGAGGCTCTCATCTAGGACTGGCAAAAGCAGTTAATGGCCAGGAGCTAGGTTCTACAGGAGATACTCCAGATTCTGTGGATTACATAGTGACCACCTTGGATGGAACCAATATGACGGTATCGGTTGAAACTGGTGCAGGGGTATGGTGGACGTTTATTTTGACCAAGGAATAATACAACGGTCAAAAGCCTACGAAAATGGAAAGCCGTATTCGCAAGAGTACGGCTTTTATCGTTTGAGGACCGCAGTGTTTTTAGATCGGGTCCCTTGGGTAAGGTAGCAGGCTGGAAAGACTTCCGTTGAGCATCGAAGTTGCCTGCAGGATTCGCCTTGGTTGACTTAGGTGTTTGGTTGGGTGCTAAGGCAGCTGAACTGAGGTCTCTGAAAACTAGCCAGTTGTTTCTGGCCTGGATCAGTCGGATAAGTCAGCTGCTGATTCTAAAAGGGCAAGGAAAGCCTATTTGATCATGCGCGTGCGCGGCAGTATTGTTCAATAAACGTGTTGTGGTCAGGTAACTGCTGGATAATCAAGTCCACTTTTTTCTGCTGATGCTGTATGAATTGGTGCAGTTCCCGGTCGCTCATCATATCCACGATGGGATGATAAGATGCCGGCATGAGGCCCTGCCCAAGCATCACTTGAGTCCAGCTATTTTCGCCGAAAACGTCACCTTCTGCCTGAAAAACGCGTCCAGTTTCACGGAAAAGACTCAAGCGATGTTGAAGAGTATCAGGAATACTCATAGCACTGTTACGGCGCCAGAAGGCGGTATCAGTTCGCTCGGTGAGATGGTAGTGCATGATAATGAAGTCGCGAATAAATTCGAATTCAGCTGTCATCTGGCGATTGAATTCACGTTGATCAGAAGTATTTACACCACCATAAGGAAACATTTGCATCAAGCGTATTATACCTCGTTGAATGAGGTGAATACTGGTAGATTCAAGCGGTTCAAGAAAGCCGGCAGCAAGGCCTAGAGCCACGCAGTTTTTACTCCAATGCCTATGGCGTTGTCCTGTCCGAAAGGGAATCACCCGAGGCTCGATAAGCGTATCGCCCTCGACGCCATCGAGTAATCGATGGGTGGCTTCATCGTCGCTTAGATATTCACTGGAGAAGACCAGGCCGTTACCAACTCTGGATTGTAATGGAATACGCCACTGCCAGCCGCTTTCCTGAGCGATTGACCGAGTGTAAGGAATGGGCGGTGAAACTGATTGGGTCTGGACTGCGACGGCTCGGTCGCAAGGTAACCAGTGAGACCAGTCCTGGTAGTCAGTGTGCAGGGTCTTGTCAATGAGCAGGCCAGCGAAACCACTGCAATCTATGAAAAAGTCACCTTCGACTATCTGGCCGTCATCTAGGCGTAATGACCTGATATCGCCCTGATCAGCTTGATCTACCTGGACCACTTTTCCTTCGATGCGTCGGGCTCCGTGGGATTCTGCGAGCTGTCTTAAATAGCGCCCGTAGCGGGTAGCATCGATATGGTAGGCGTAATTAAGCCCATTTTCTTTTAACAGGCCAAATTTTCCGGCTTGAGCCGCCATCAATTCCGGCGAATATCTTCCATACTCTTCGGTTAGCCCCAGAGTCTTGGCTTTAACCCAGAAATGTTGGAAACCAGCTGCCCAGCATGATTGGCCGGTATAGCCGAAAGCATGAATATACTGGTGGTTTAGTTGTTTCCAGTTTTCAAAGGCAATACCCAGTTTGATGGTGCCCTGAACTTCTCTGAGGAATTCGGCTTCATTTATCTGTAGAAGTTGATGCAGCGCAAAAAAAGTCGGTATGGTGGCTTCGCCAACACCTATACTTCCGATTTGGTCAGATTCGACCAGACTGATTCGTAGATTTCTCCCGATTAGTTTAGTCAGCGCTGCTGCTGTCATCCAACCTGCTGTTCCGCCGCCGACGATCACCACCTTTCTGATCGCTTGATTGTTCATTGGGCATCGCGTCCTTGTGTCATCATTGTAAATTTTCCCGAAGGAACGCCTTCAGATCTTTTGCGCTGTTTTTTTCAAGGGGGTTAAGAATGCCCCTTGCTTGCATCGGAATATGATCGGTGGTCTTTGATCCGTTGTTAAACACGTAATGATTAAAGAGTTGTTGCCAGGCAGTTCGCTGCTCAGGTGGCAAGTCTCGTAACGCCAGGATGGCATGTTGTAAAGCATTTAGAGGAGCACCGAGGTAGTCAGGTGAACTGCGCCACCAGTAGTTAACCAAGACATTAAACTCTTCCAGGGCTTCGATGTGGTGCCACCACATACTGGGTATTATTAATGCATCCCCGGCTGTCAACTCAGCGCTTTGAGCCTGTGCCAGGGCGTCTTCAAATCTGGGATGGGCTACCAGGTCAGGTTGTTTGAAATCGATCAGGCTGATGGGTTGGCCAGCAGGGGTAAAATCAAGCGGGCCGATATACAGGTTTTCGATTTGCTCCGGCGGGAATAATGTCACCTTGCGTCGACCAGCAACAACACAGGCTAAATTACTCGGGAAATCAAAATGAGCGGCTACCTGGGACTGGTTACCCAGCCATATGCTGGCGAGTGGGTTGAGGTCGTGCAGGGCTACATCGTTATCATCCCTGAACCCTGGGAGCCAGTGATCGACATTAGTTGAGCCCACGTAAAGGGTGGGAGGTGCTGGCTCGGCTATATAGTCGATGATCTGTTGGATGGCGTCGCTCAGCCCCATACGCTTGTACTGGAAATTAAATCCGCTGAAGTCTTCATTGTAAAAAAGCCGGCCACCTTCGGCTGCAGGAGCGATCATTGCCGTAATCGCGGCACCGCCGTCAAGTTTCATTAAATACTCGGCAAGGTCTAGATTTGAGCTTTGAGCTGCGGCAACTGCTGGCCAGTGCTTGACGAAATCTCGCAGTACTACAGGTTCAGAGCTATGCTGTAATTCTGTTGTCAGTTCCCGGTTGTCTCTGGCTTGTATGCACCTGATTTCTTTCATATCAGCAGTATCGGGTATTGAGAGACTGGTTTGATAGATAATGCACGTTATGGCCTGTCTTTTCTGTCAATCAGCGGTCTGAGTCGAGACAGCGATGCGATGGCCATAAAGAGGGGTTGTAAGTAACCTTGCTTGTTCAAGTCGGCCAGAGCATCTCCTGCGAGGTTATATAGGGCTGATTCATTGATGGAGTAAAAATGGCTAATACTCTTTTTCGATCCATTATTAAAAGTAATATCTAAATTCAGTGATTCCAGGAGGTCGTATTTTAGAAGCGCTTGTTGGAAATTTTCGTTGTGCTGATGCGCGCGGTGAATGTTTTTCATTAATTCGATGGCTTCCTGCAGGAAAACTGACGGCTCGCCATTGTCTAGGAACAGCTGCTCTCCCTGGCTTTCATTGACCCGAGGGTGATCCATATCGATAGAAATCACGGGTTGGGTGTTTTCTGGGGATGCGGGATCTACACCTTGACGTGCGATCAGGAAAGGTTGGCGCCTAATCATCATTGGCAGGTAGCTTGCATCCCAGCTACGGTTATTAAGGAACAGGTTCTCTTCGGCCTCAAAGCCAAACAGGGCGGTAGCAAGAAATTGCCCGGAATCAGGATCCTTGATGAAGAAAATAGGGTAACAGGATTGAATATCTCTAAATTCTAAGGGGAAGGTCTGTGTGTACATCAAGCTGTCGCCGAGGCTGGCATGGTAGTCTGTTATTACCCGAGTCCGCTGATGTCGGGAGGCACTGACGATCTGGAAGCTGCTCATAAGGTTAACTCGTTTTACGTGATTTTTATTCCGCCTGAACTAAATTTTCTGTAGGCCAAATGTGTTGATTTTATTAATTAGCTCGCGATTAGATGGCAACGATGATTTTAACTTGGCTGCCCGCTCGGCATTTTCCTGAAACAGGCCGGAAGCTAATTTAGCGGCATTTTGCTCGGTTTTCCGTTCGGTATGACTGGACAGTGTTTTAAAGCCCATCCCATATAAAACATACTGAAAACTGGCAGAAGGAAATAGTTCGTCAACCTGCCGGGTGTCATAATGCCAGGGACTGTTGTACCGCCACAATTCTATTGCCTCCTTCAGGCTATCGGGCACACTCGAACCAATAAGGTTGTCCGACCAATAAGGTAGCTGTTTCTTTTTGGTGAGTACATAGTGCAGTTTCAGGAAATCGATGATCCTCTCCCAACGGAATAGGAACTTCTCATTGAATCGTTTAGCAACGATATCCATGATCGAGCGCCTGGCTGGTAGTTGTTCCGCGATCATGGCCGCGGAAAGTTCTACCAGCACCAGGGCCGAGGCCTCGAGTGGTTCGATAAATCCTGCCGACATACCGATGGCGACACAGTTCTTATGCCAGAATTTCTGTCTGAAACCGGGTTCAAAAGTTAGTTTGCGGAGGCTGACCTGTTTCGCGTAGGCGGTAGTTGTCAGGCTTTCAATATGATTGATGAGATCGACGCTGGCTTCATCCTCAGTGGTGTGTTCTGAGGAGTAAACATGGCCAACACCTCGACGGTTGGACAAGCCTATGTCCCAGATCCATCCGGCTTGCTGAGCAGTCGAAAGGGTGCATGATTCAATCGGTGCATCCTCTGTGGGGTAAGCTACCTGGGTTGCCAGGGCGCTGTTATTAAAAAGAATATGGGATTTTTGTTGTAGCGGGATACCGTAGAATTTACCCAGTAGTAGAGCCCTTGAACCAGTGCAGTCTATGAATAGGTCGCCGCTGATGGGATTAGTGCGGTCTGTCGATATTGATTCGATATCACTATTTTCGGAGGCATTAACCTCAGTCACGGTTGCTTCAATGTGTTCGACCCCTAGAATGTCAATACAGTGGCGTTTTAACATGGCTGCAAATTTTGTAGCGTTTAGATGGTACCCATAATTGACATTGAAAGCGTATTCGGGGGTGGTAATTTGCTTCGGTGCTAATCGTTCGGAAAACAGTTGGGTCTGTGGGCATACAGCTTCAGCAAAGCTTGGTCGTTCAGTGTGAGCGAGCCAGTGGGGAGCCAGATTGATGTCAGCGTAGCGATGCGGCACTGTAAATGGATGTGCGTAGGTATCCCCTTTTCCGGTGGCCCAGTCTTTAAAATAGGTGCCCTGTTTGAAGCTGGCATCGCAACTTTTTAGGAAATCGGTTTCACTGATGCCGATCTTCTCAAGGGTGTTTCTCATGGACGGCCAGGTACCTTCGCCGACTCCGATAGTACTGATATCTGGTGATTCAATGAGTGTGAGCTGGAACCCCTCAGAGCTGGCTGGTTTCGATATACAGTGTTCTGCAGCAATGATTCCTGCCGTTAGCCAGCCCGCGCTGCCGCCACCGACGATAACAATCTTGATGATTGGATCGTTCATATGATCAATATGGGTATGAATTCAGGCAAGGCGTTGGTGTGCAAATCAGGCATGAGTCTTCTAAGGCAGTTTGATGATGAGAATTCGTATAATCTAATTGACACAATGCAGATTCATTGTAAAACCTTATCCAGGTAGATGACACAAAAAAAGAAGCCGCTTACATGAAGCGGCTTCTTTCTGGGACTGCACCTGAGTACCGTATTACCTGAAGCTATAGCGTAGCCCGATGTCATATCTGGCGCCACCCTGCACAGCTTGAAGGACTTGGTCTTGGGTTAGTCCGTAAACATGAACCGTTGACTCTGTAACGTTTAATCCTGAGAAATAAACCGTAAGCCTTTCAGTTGCCTGGTAGGTGATGCCAACATCAAGTTGACCATAAGCTTTAACATTGGTTGGGTTAGTTGTGGTTCCCTGGCCTTGGCCAACACCTGCCAAGAAGTCATCCCGCCAGTTATAAGCTAGACGCACCTGCAGTTTATTCTTATCGTAGAAACCGATTAGGTTGGCAGAGTCACTCAGGCCATTTAGGACGAACTGTCCTTCTAATGAATTGGTGTTGTCGTAACCAACGTCAGCACTGGCGAAGGTCGCGTTAGCGATAAACCCATAACCTGAGTCGCCGAAGTTATGCTGCAGATTAACCTCAACACCATCAACCTTGGCTTGCTTCTGATTGACCGGACGTGTCAGTGTCCAAACAATCGAGGGGTCCCCTTCGACACCTAAAATGGTATCGCCGTCGACAGCCGGGTTATCCTGGTAGTTATCGAGGATATATTGGCCAACCGCTGTGTAGTTATCGGGGTTAAGACCGCTATCAGCGATAGCCTGATCCCAGAGTGCGCCACCAATAATGTTTGGAATTTCAAACAGGGTATCTTCTTGCAATCCAGAGCCAATGAAGTTCTTAACATCTTTTTCGAAATAGCCTATCGAGAAGTAACTGCTGTCACCGTAGTACCACTCAAGTGAGACATCAATGTTGGCTGACTGAATGGGTACCAATCCGGGATTGCCCGCTGAAGCCTGAGCATTGATCCCAGGATAATACTGGGTGCTGCTTGCCGTCAGTCCGCCTTTAATATCATCATAGTTTGGGCGGGTAATCGTTTCACTATATGAAGCGCGTAGTATGACATCCTCCATTACCTCGATATCTAAATCGATACTCGGCAGTAGCAGATCATATTCACCTGTGAAATCTTCGAAGCCGGAGATGGCGTTGCCGGCTGAATCAGAAGCTTCTGTAATATAGAGTTCGTTGCCCGCTTTTGACCAGCGAGAACCGTCATAAAGAATTGAGAAAGCAGCTGAAGCCACCTCTGTCTCTTCGTAGCGGACACCAGCATGGAAGTTGGCAGGCATGGTACCAATGTCACCGCTCCAATTTAAACGGATATAGGCAGCAACAGAATCTTCTACTGTACGGATGTCATTGGGCCATTCTGTTGATGCGCAGTAACCGGTTCCGCAGTCGCCAACCGATTCATAAGCGACTCCACTCGCTGCATAGTCGGCTTCGCCAGCTGCTTGCAGGTCGGCAAGGCTCGCTGAAAAGAACTCGGTTTGCAGACGAGAATCATTGCCACCTGAAAGTTGATCGAACTGGCCTTCAATACTGGATCTAACTACGATATCTGCCAAATCACCTGGATCAGTTATCCCACCCCAGTTGTTCAGTTGGATAAAGTTAGATACCGAGCGATTGTCAACTTTGCTGACCTGAACGCCAAAATCGATGCTAGAGCTATCAATAAAGTCCCATGTGCCACTTAGTTTTGCCTGATCTATGTTCATCCAGGCAGCATCATTTCTAAAAACGCTACCTGTAATGATCATGTCATTAGCATAAATTGGCCGGTTTTCCTCTCCTCCTGAATTAAGGTTTAACTCCATAATGGGTAGTTCGGATCCCGTGATAATGGATTGGCCGACTTTGTTGAAGGTGGCTATGGTGATCAGGGCTTCGGTGCCGTTAGGGCCATTTGCGCCAGTCTCGGCGCTCGAATTGTGGTAGTCAAGCTGCAGGGAAAGGTCGTCATTGACCTGCCAGTCCAGATTGAAGCCCATAGACTCATTGAAGTTAATTTGGCCATCTTCGCCATTTCCCATGGCGAAATCGGCGTTATCTACGACCTCGCTGTAGTAAACAGGACTGGCGTTGGGTCCACTGGTCCATTCACTGGACTGCGATACCGCTGCGGTATTAGAAAACCAGGCAGAAAGATCACTATAGGAACGCTCGAGGGTATATTCCGAACGTATGTAATCTACGGTTGCAATGATGTCGTCCGAAGGCGCTACCTGAAGAACTAACTGCCCATTGGTCCTTCTAGACTCATATTCAGCAATATTGTAAGCCATCGACTGAGGCAAAGAATAAGTCTCGTCAGCGGACTGGGGACGATTGATTTGGTATTCATCATTAGCGAGCTTGGCGTCAGTTGAGCCATTAGGCAGGATGTCGTCGCCAGGTCGTGTATACCAGCCGCCAACACTGGCTGCATTAACACCGTTGTTGCGTTTTTGATTGGTTGCAGTGATAGCGATGCCGATAGTCCCGTCTGCGAAGCTATCCATATAAATACCTGAAAACTCGGGCGTGTTGTCCTGGCCAGTCCTGGTAGAGGTGTCGCTTACTGATTTGATTGCAAAACTCGCCGCTGGGTCTGACATTAGTGGTTTCGGGGTTGAGATATTGATGGTCGAACCAATACCACCTGAAGGAACATCTGCGCGGCCAGTCTTATAAATTTGGACACCGGCAACGCCTTCTGATGCAAGGTCGCCGAAATCAAAGGAACGGCTTGATCCATTATGGGTTGGCATCTGACGACCGTTTACGGTCACAAGATTATACTCAGGGCCAAAGCCTCGCACGGTCACCTGGCTGCCTTCACCGCGTTGTCTCGAGATAGACACTCCTGTTATTCGCTGGAGTGACTCGGCCAGGTTAGCATCAGGAAATTTACCCATTTCTTCAGCTGAAATAGCATCGACTACACCCATGGCATCTCGTTTGATATCCATTGAACGCCGAAGGCTGCCCTTAATACCTGTTACAACTACTTCTTCCATTACGTTGCCATCGGTACCTGTGCTGTCTGCCGCAAGGACTGGCATAACATTTCCGGCCATTGCTAGCGCTACGCTGCTACAAAGTATTTTCCGTTTGAATACCATGCTGTTTTAACCCCCTCTGTGGAACTTATCTCGTTTCGAGATTCATTTTCTTTAAATGCCTTTATATAGACATCTTAGTAGTCAATGCCTTTGCTTAGACATCTTTACAAAGAGATGCTAACGCCTCAAATATTGAAACTCATTGTTTTTGAGACTAACAGGTCAAATATGCGATAACGGGGACGCAGTGCACCAAATTATCGATAAATCTCAAGC
Source organism: Gammaproteobacteria bacterium (assembly GCA_018666555.1). Lineage (GTDB taxonomy): Bacteria > Pseudomonadota > Gammaproteobacteria > Pseudomonadales > Azotimanducaceae > UBA9926. The sequence goes on along the minus strand of JABIZD010000146.1, from coordinate 14,824 downwards.
TTTCATTGAAAAAATCGCGTTTTAGTTAAAATTTTAGCCTGCACAGATAAAAAAATCGTAAGACAGTTTGGTTCGTTGGTGGGGCCTTCGCCGGTTTAATTGGAATCAAAGCAACCATTGTTCTATCTGGTAAGTCGGAGAGAGGTTGCCTTATAAGCGTGCGCGAGATGCTCGCCTGTTCTTCGAAATAGCGCTAGAGCTGGTTACCGACGGTTAATCTGGTTTGTAAGTGCTTTAAACAGGTGTTCATTAAATTGATTGCTTGAATACAGGAAGTACTCCTAGCCGGTGGTATTAAGACGTTTTTTAAGGACTGATAATAAAAATAAAGGAGAAATGATACAAAAGGTATTGACAGCGTTGTCATATAGGCATAAAACATAGATGACACCGCTGTCATTTTTGCTGCAGACAATGCGGAAAACCATTATAGAATAAGGATCGGGTGGATTAATGATGTCCAGTAGCTATTTATTCAATACCCAAAGTGAGAAGAACGCTGAAGTAATGCTCTCTGTTGTAGTTGGATGTGGTGGCAAAAAAACTGCAGTCCCATTAGAGAAGATGCTAAGTGATGTAGAACACCTGCAAGTCGTTGCTAGTTGCTCTGAGGGTGATGAGGCATTGCAGGCTTGTCTTGAGCATCGCCCTGATTTGGTTTTCCTGGATATCCAGATGCCTGGGCTAAGTGCAATAAATGTTGCCGCAAGCCTTCAGTCAAGGAGGATGCCCAAAATCGTGTTTGTTACTGAGGCAGCTTCCTGTACAGGCAAAATGCAGGGTCTCTATGCTTTTGATTATAACCTTAAACCTTTAGACGACCAGACTTTAAGTAGTACCGTCACTAGAACCATTGATAGAAAAACCTGTGTCTCCAGAGGCTTAACTATCAATGGGCACAACGCCAGGGACTCAATCGTCACGTCGCTTGAGCAGGCTAGAATCGGAGACAATAGTCTGCGGTCGCGCCAGAACAGGATGAGTCGTAAGTTACTAGTACGGGACTCCGGTATGGTTAAGTTGGTACCTTTTGATGATATCGAATGGGTCGATGCGGCCGGGGATTATATGTGTGTCCACGCAAACGGTGAGACTCTGGTCATGCGAAGTACCTTGCGAGAGTTAATGGGCAAGTTAGACGATCGAATATTTGCCAGAATTCATCGATCTACGATTGTTAATGTGGAAAAAATAGTCAGTTTGACGGCCTTGCCTAAAGGTGCTGGCATGCTGAAATTGTCAGTTGGTAAGTCACTCAAAGTGAGCCGCAATTATCGCGATTCCGTTAGAGGGTTGTTTCAATAATCTGAAGCCCTTTCCGGGTTAGTCCTTGAACCCGTTGGACTGTGTTAACGCTCCAGGTACCTGTCATCACGTCGTGAAGTCAATAGCATTAATTCGTATTGGTGTGACTATACCGATTCCAAAGAAGCACTATTATGTAATAGGAGCAACTGAAAGCCATGGCTAGGTCAAAGTTTATTATTCTCGCTGTGCTGGTCAGCTTCTTAGCGTCGTGCTATCAATCCAGTCAATTACCTATAGAAGTCCAGACGCTGGGGCCATCAGCAGCAGAAATATTTGGAAACCCAGACTACCCTGCATTCTCGTACGGTGGTTATCGGGGAAAATCTCGAGAACAAACACCGACCCGGGCGGAATTAGCAGAGGATATGAAAATATTGTCTGCTATGGGTATTAGAATTTTACGCACTTATAACACTTCCCAGTATCCTCAGGCAGCCAGGCTATTGTCGGTAATACGAGAATTAAAACGCGCTGATCCTGATTTTGAGATGTACGTGATGCTTGGAGCCTGGATCGAGGCAGAAAATGCCTGGACTGGCGGTGTTAATCACAAAAAGGGCAATACCGAAAATAATACCGCTGAGATTGATGCCGCGGTCGGGCTGGCTATCGAATACCCGGATATCGTTAAAGCTATTGCTGTTGGTAATGAAGCAATGGTGCAATGGGCTGCACAATATTTTGTCTACCCGGAAATTATTCTTAAATGGGTTAATTATTTGCAAATGTTGAAGCACTCTAAAGTGCTCTCAGCTGATCTCTGGATAACCAGTTCAGATAATTATGAATCATGGGGAGGCGGTGCAGAGCATTACCACACAGCAGACCTGAAAGCGCTGATTGGAGCAGTTGATTTTGTCTCCGTGCATACTTATCCATTTCATGACTCGTATTATAATCAAGCTTATTGGGGTGTATTAGAGAGCGAGGAGGAGCTCTCGGATAGTGCCATGATAGAAGCAACCATGTTGCGCGCCAGTCAATACGCTATCCAGCAATATGAAAACGTTGTTAGCTATATCTCCAGCCTGGGATTAGAAAAACCAGTGCATATAGGAGAAACCGGTTGGTCCTCGTTATCTGGCGGGGTCTATGGTGAAAAGGGATCTAGAGCGGCCGATGAATACAAGGAAAAGCTGTATTACCAGTATGTCCGAGACTGGTCAGATACAAATGGGATCAGCTGCTTTTATTTTGAGGCATTTGATGAACAGTGGAAGGCCAGAGAGGATCCGTTAAATTCCGAGAATCACTTTGGATTGATCACAATACATAACGAAGTCAAGTACATCCTCTGGGACATGCTGGACCAAGGTCGTTTCGATGGCTTAACCAGAAATGGCATAGCACTAATCAAGAGTTACGGTGGTGATGAAAAGGCGCTCATGAAGGACGTGCTAAGACCTCCACTTAAGCGTGAGATGAGTGTCCGCAGGATAACAAATGTTAATAACGAGGCGGTAATTGGTCAGGCGGTTTTGGAGGCAAATTATGTAGTGATTCACGAGTCCATGGCGCCATCCATGGATACCAGTGTGACCTATCCGAGTAGTAGCCTGAAGCTCAACCCTTGGGAAGGAACCAGCAGTATAGAAATGTCCCCCCAAGGGATAATAAAGGTAGTAACTGGCAGGAGCGACTGGTGGGGTAGTGCCCTGGAAATTGAGAATGACACGGGGGAGAATCTTTCTGCATTTGCCTCGGGTTATCTTCATTTTGATATCAGGGGCGATGCCGGCCTTGAATTTAATATTGGTTTTCAGACAGGAAAATATCTGGCTGGGACACAGGTTAATAACTTTGTGGCGTTTGCAACGAATACTGACAATGTCTTAAATGAGCAATGGGTAAGTTATTCCTTTCCCATAATGGAGCTAAATCGAGGTGCGGATTTAACTGATGTAAGCAGCGTTTTATATCTTTGGAGCGATACTCGCGCCGAGCACAAACAGATTAATATCAGAAACGTTTATTATTCAAGATAGTAAAACAAAGCGAGATTTGAGCTTTATCTGAACAGGTTTACCATTTAGTTTGCTTGCCTGAAATACAGCCGTGATAATTTTGCCAACATGGAATTGCTTTTTCCTGTTCACCTTCCTGTGTCAAACTGCAGGCACAGTATTAAGAGATAGTTCATTGTGAACGAAAGCTTCCCTGGTCCGAAAACGCTCGCAGCGCTGAAACGAGGTATACCGCTGTTTAAAAATGGTTTGAGGTTTGATGCTGAGTTAGCCCAGGCAGGGCGACGTGGATTTCGCTCAATCCGTCAGATTGTGATTGATAAAGCAGCAGGTGACTTCGTCTGGGACCTCGACGGTAGGCGTTATATCGACTTTCAGAATGGTTGGGCCACCAACCCACTGGGTAACTGCCATCCTGAGATTCTAGAGGCCGTCGAGGCAGCTAATCGGCGGTTTGGTTTTCACTTTGATCATCCGCTGCGCTATGACCTGGCTGAAATGCTTGCCGATATCATGCCTGGCAAGGCGCTGCCAAGAACCAATTATGAAGTGTCAGGTACTGAGGCAGCCGAAGCGGCTGTCCACCTGGCGCTGACACATACAAAGCGACGCTACATCATTACCTTCAGTTCTTCCTACCACGGCATGGGCCTGGCGACTAAAGTTCTTAGCGGACTTGATGCAGGCTATGGCACTTACCTCGAAGGCTGGGGCGGTGGTGTGATTAAGGCACCGTACCCATACAGTGAGGGCATACCGGCCGGTATGAGCGAAGCTCAGTATACCGAATATTGTCTCTGGTATCTTGATAACCATATTCCTTCCAGTGTTGCAGCAGTAGATAATATTGCCGGTATTCTTATCGAGCCGGGCCTGGCGGAAGGGGGCAACTGGATTCCTTCAACCCGTTTCCTGAAGGGTATCCGCGAGATTTGTGATCGGAATGATTGGCTTATGATCTCCGATGAAGTATTGACCGGACTGGGCCGAACCGGTCGAACCTGGGGTATTGACCATTATGAAGTCATACCCGATATCCTTATCTACGGTAAGAATCTGTCCGGTGGTATCGCGCCGTTATGTGGAATTTCAGCTCGCGATGACATTATGGGCGATAACAAGGGCTTTGCATCGGGTTCGACTTTTGCCGGTATGCCTGCAGGCTGTGCGGCAGCTATAGCTACGCTACAGATTTTCGAGCGGGACCAGGTGATTGCCCATGCCAGGCGACTCGGACAGGTTGCCATTGATATTATGCGTGGCTGGGAGTCGTTCTCGATTGTGCGTCAGGTGCGCGGTAACGGCTTGTTACTGGGCGTGAGTTTTCGTAAACCAGGCGATGCAGATACTGCTGAAGAAGACTGGTGGACGGCACGTGCAGTGCGTTCAAAGATGTTGGAGAACGGTGTATGGGCTATTTCAGATCATGAAGATACTATTCGTATGTATCCTGCACTCAATATGGAAGAGTCCACGCTTCGGGAAGGGTTGCAGGTGATGCAGCAGGCCATCGCCGATGTAGAGGAACAGGGTCATGCCGAAGGCGATACGCCGGCCTATCCATCTGGTGTTTCAGGCTTTTAGTCAGCGATTTTTAAATGGCAGAACACCCCTGATTAGGTCCCTGGCCAGCAGGTTTGTTCTCGTAGTTACCACCACTGTCTAGGCATCGGCCTGGGTATCGATCTCTGGTCACGCGGTTGAGCCCGGATAGCAGGCCTACGACCCGAACTCTGGTTCTTGATGGTGATGTTTACAGGTTAAACAGGTCCTTCCAGAACGCCATCATATCGTCGTCAAAGGCCTTTGCCTGGTCTCTCTGTGAACCCAGTTGAGCGCCCCTTCTTCCATGACCAGTTTTGACCGAATATAACATGAGATCACGCTCGGTCAGGTTCTGATCCGGCAAAGAAGTTCTTGGATCAATCAGGGTACCATCATCATCAATATAGACAGTAGGTGCGCCTGGTGATACGGATGCATCGTCTATCATCTCAACAGGAGTATCTCGGTCAAAACTATGTTGGGCGTCCGCGAATAACCTGAAGCTGGCATCGCCACCGAGTAGTTGTATGGCGTGGATGTGCCCCTGAACCTGCTGCGGTAGACACCATTCATCGCGCTCACCAATGACTGCCCTGATTCGGCTTTGGCCCACTTTTGGATGCAGGAACTGATGGCCAGACCAGGGATAGGCGGCATAGATACCCAGCAGGCTGAAGTCGTCCTGCATAAACTGGGAAATACTGGCTGCGGACAGAACTGCTGAGCCGCCTCGGCTATGGCCCTGCGCACCGATCCGGGTTGCATCAATCTCATCTGATTCAAGAAGGGTCTTGGCAGTTGCTAGAACGTCCCAGGCACTGGCTGCGAAGGTATACTGGGCCTGATTGGCGACGGTTGAGGTCACCCCGCGGGAGCCGAACGGATCGATTACGCAGGTGGCTATGCTACTGCTGGTAAAGTGCTCTGCCTTGTTAATATGAGAGGGTGCTATGCCCAGGCTACCCGGAACGACTATGACAACCGGGAAAGGCCCAGGGCCTCTGGGTATAAACAATTTACCGAAGATTTCAACAGGCGGGATCTCGCTGGGCTCGGTGATAGCCTGATGATAACTGCGCGGGTTTCCCGTATTGATGGAGATAGTCTCTGCTTGAATACCGGAGCTCAGGTAAATACTTTCATGGTCAGGTTCTGATGTCATATCTGCCTCATTGCTGGTTCAGTGGTTTGCACGCTACGAGTAGTTTCACGATTCATATTCCGGATGGTTGCAATTTAAAGAGTTTAAGTTGCAGGTACTGGTATCACTAATGGTTTTTTGTTCGACTCTCGCCAAGCTTATTGAAACTGGTTATCTGTGATGGGCTGAATAGGTAACGTTTCTGCCCAGGACAGCAGGTGATCAGGATAAATCATCGACAAAGGTTGTTTCACTGTTAACCTTCTGACACAAAGGTTTGCTTAACCATCATTGCTGGAAGCTATGCTGCATTTTTTTGAACAATAGCTGCTGGAGATCGGCTGAGCGATGTGTTCGAAACCTTGAGTCATCACATTTGGACCCTAGGTTGCTGTCCAGGTTGCCGGGTCACCAGGTAAATGCCCGCCGAGATCAATGCCGACTTCTCTTGCAACCAGTTCGTTCAGCTTGGTATTCAACTCCATGACCAGGCCTCTGTGCTGTTCTGGGTGGTGTGCCAGATTATTTAATTCATCCGGGTCATTAATTACATCATAGAGTTCCAGGTCGTTGCGACCCACCAGGACTTCCCAGGTATTTGCAAGGTGGTGGTCTCCCGGGGTAAACCAGCGGGAAAATTTGTAACGACCGTCAAATACCCCGCGGCCGAGCGTGCGCGAATCGAACTGGATGAAGTCTTCTGGGAAGTCAAACTGCCTTGCCGGAGCCCCTTGGTCCTCAGCTCTTTTTGCTGACATTCTGATTTTGTCCAGACGCGGATTACCCTGAGTGGTGTTACTGAAATTAACCAGTAATTCCTGCCGGGGGTTGTTGTTACTTCTGCCTAAAATAAAGTCACTATGATCATAGCCTTTTAGTTCAGGGTTGTTTGCCAGCGGGTTTGCTCCTACTAGCCCCAGCAAGGTGGGTGTGAGGTCTAGAGCGCTGAATAATCTCTTCGAACTGGTACCGGTTGAACCTTGCGGATGGCGGATTGACATGGGCACATTGATATTTTCACGGTACATGAAGGGACCCTTGTGTCGTATGCCGTGGGCACCGGCCATTTCGCCATGGTCCGAGGTCATAACGATGATGGTGTCGTCCATCAAGCCTGTGTCCCCTAGATATTGCATGAGTGAGCCGATTACCTTATCTGAGTCGAGCAGGCAGGCAGCATAGTAATTCAGTACCCTTTGATGCGCTGGAGCATCGTTTGGGTCTAGTTGGCCATAGAAATATTGTGCCTGGTCAAGAAATAGCTGCTGTGCTTCTGGTTTGCTTGACAGGTCGTCGCCAAAACTGGCCGGGAGTTCAAACCCGAAGTCATGATTGTAAGGGTACTGATCCATGGCCGGGGCCATGTCGCTGACTAAACCAGGGCGCAGGCGGGTAGCTGCCTGCTTGCCATTGGCATCTAACCACATAACATCGTGGGGATTGTGAAAGTTAATAGCGAGAAGCCAGGGATCAGCATCTTCCTGCTGTCGTTGCCTGTTCATAAAGTCCTGAGCATCTGCGAGGATATCCCTGTCATCGTTTGCGCCTTGATAAACAAGGCCGCCGGTATCGTTACCATTTTGCCACTCGTCAAAGCCGAACGACTTCAGTGCTTGCCGATTGTCCGAGAGACCTGAAGAATTAACGGATGACAAATGCCACTTACCTTTGTAGGCGGTCTTGTATCCGAGATCTTTGAAGCGTTGACCTAAGGTAGGTGTTTTTAAAGGATTTAGATCGACCGCACCATCCCCGTAACCCGGATTATTGAATAGCCGGGTTTTTTGTACATGCTGTCCGGTGTAAATGACACTACGTGAAGGCGCGCATGAAAGAGAGGCAATATGATATTGCTCGAAAGCGACTGCCGAGTGGTCGAATTTGCGTCGTGCCGGTAGGTTGAGATTTTCGGGCAGGGTCAGCCGGGCTCGTTCTTGATCAGTGACAATGATGAGCACATTTTTGCGTTGGGCTGCTTTCCTATTGGCACTCGAAGGCTTCATTGATACTGCCATGGAAGGCCCCAGCAGTGCTGTGGAAGCGGCCGCGGCAAGGCCTTTAGAAACCTGTCTTCGTGTGACTTTCATCGGATACAATCCTCCTTGATACCTTCAATCAACTTTCAACTTTCAACTTTCAACTTTCAACTTATCGGCTGGGTTTGTACTGGCAGCCTGGCTGCAATAGTTATGATTATAGATTACCCGATGCCGAATATACCGGTCGAGCCAAATCACCTGCTCAGTTTACGGTTTCTAGATGCCGGTTAGTCGCTGTTCTCAACTGAGGATGACAAATTCACCTGGGCGGTTTGTTTGGGCTTGATTAATGCGTTTAATACCTTAAATTGCAAATTGATCTGTTTTACTCGAGTACCGGTTTTGACGCCAATAGTCGTGGTCTGATGAGGTTTAATGGATAGTAAATCAGCATGACTGGTGAAGGTATATTGGCTGTTATTGCTGACCTGGAAGTCAGCATCGGAATGATTGCTTATTTCAACCTGTAGAATCTGAGACTTGTCTATATATCGGGCATCACTGATTTCCAGCGAGGCGGCAAGCAGTTCGTCCAAGTGTGGCTTGTGACCGATTAACAGATTATTGAACCAGACAATGGTTCTGCCTTTAAAAAGTGCTGCCCTGATCGCTGCCTGAGACCGGTTCTCGGCCAGAACCAGAGTGACCGGGCGATGTCTACCCTGGGCAGGTGGGAAGTCCCAGTCGATCAAGTTGTGTATATCAGAAACACCCATCAGGGTAAGGTCGAGATCTAGCGCAATCTGAAAGGCTTCTTCTGAATAGCTGCTGCCATTCGCTATCTCGATACCATGGATCAGTTTTTTTTCCGCATTAAATTTATGGAATTCAGCAGCGATGGGAAGTCCATTTGGGAAATCCCTGCCCCACCAAGCGTGATTCCAGAACAGAAATGCACCCTGTTCGTTGGCAGCATTGATTACGTTCTGGTCTGGCCATTTATTCATTTCACGGTAATAAGCAAGAGTGTCGCCTGGGTCGGTGGGGGTAAATTCTGGCAATAGCAGGTTAGCGTCCTGGAGGAATAAAGCGTTGATATGGCCGGCAGGCGCATTCCGGGTGATTTCCGCTCCCGGAATCACCATCAGATCATTTTCGCCGTTAGCCTCCACGGCAATGTTGTATGAACGATTTCGATCAGGATGGCGAATATCTGCCAGATGAGGTTGCCATTCCAGATGTTCAGTAATGGCAATAGCGTCGAGGCCGTCCTTTAGGGCTTCACTCACGCGAATGGTCGGCCAAACGTGTCCATCAGAAAAAGTAGAATGAGTATGGGGATCCAGAATAAGGGTTTTGTGGAATTTTGTGTCCGGGAATTGAATGAGTCGATCCGGGTCTTCCTGTACCGAAACGGGCAGCACACCATGGCTGAAACAGTTCATGGAAAGTGAGTTGATTAAAATAACCATAGAAATAGCAATCTTTCTATTCATAGGTACTCCTGATTTGTCTAGGCAGGTTGTTAGGTCAGTTTCGGGAATCCCTCGTCTCTAAAGGGTGCGCCAATGCCCTGTTGCTTTGCTCTGGTCATGGGGTGTACTTCAGCACCAGATCCAACTTTTGCAATGCGTTCCATCGTGTCATTTGGTCGCCATGCGACTCTGGCGTCGTCACCGAAATAGCGTAGTGACAAGGTACAGCGAGTATTGCCTGAGCTCGTGGGGGCGCCACCATGAAGCATCTTAGGGTGGAATATGACGACGTCGCCGGGCTCAATTGCAAAAGATACAATATCGTAATCCTTTCGGTTTTTTTCGATGTCCGGAAGTCTTGGTAACTCGCCAGTACCATAGAGGGGTTCGGTGTCGTCTCTGGGGTCAAATTTTGAACCGTCATAGAGAGTCCTTAGGTGGGAGCCCCGGACCAATTCCAGGGACTCATTCTTGTTTAAAGGTTCAAAGGATATCCAGACCACAGCAAGGTCATTACCTTCGACTGGCAGATAGGGAAGGTCCTGGTGCCACGGTGTTCGCCTCGCAGGGCGGCCATGGCTGCCTCCAGTTTTCTTGAAAATCTGCTCATACATAAACCAGATATCCGGTTTTCCCCACAGAGCAGTAACCAGTTGAGGGATCACTGTTCTGGTATTGACGTCGCTATAGGCGTCAAAACAACGTGGGTTAGCAAGGTCACCGTAAAATGTGCCTGGCGTACCAGGAATGAGTCTGGTCGCGCCCTTGCCTGGATTGGTCAGGGACCATTCATACGCTTTACGGGCGAATGTCATGGCATCGTTATCCAGTACCTGAGATTGGAATACCACACCCTCGCGCTGAAATGATTCCGCTAGATTCATGGTTTCGTCCTTTACTTCCCCTCATTAAAACACACTCGCTGGCTATCAGTCTGGTACCTGAGTATGCCAGGCCTTTTTCAGTGAGTTATCTGCCCTGAATCAGAAAGTAAAGCAGGGTTTGATTTCATAGACCGCTAAACTTACTAAGGCCCGGAAAGCAGCTTGTTTAAACGGCTAATGCCTCTGGTACTGCCGTTTCAGACGTTCGCTGCAGTCTTTTGATGCGACTCGATAGGATACATTTTGATGCCCTGAAGACGCGATTGGAAAATGGTTTAACTGTTCTCAATGCTATGGCAGCCGGCCCATTAGGCGATCCATACTTTAGCATCGCCGCTACCACAATGACTTTTCTTCGTCGGATAGGTATTGACCTGAAAGGGTATCGATGCTTAATTTCTTTCAAGGCTTACTTTTTACTAAGAGGGTTTGGATATGACTACTACTTCAGCACAGATTCGAGCCAGTTTATCTCATCCGCTAATCGATGGTGATTCACATATCATCGAATATTTGCCGGTTCTCATGGATTACATCAAGCAAGCCGGTGGCGAGGATGCGGTGACTGATTTTCGCGCTAATATGCGCGGTGGCCGCCAAGGCCCAGGCTGGTATCAGATGGATTGGGAGCAGCGCCGTGATACTCGTTCAGTGCGAGCACCCTGGTGGGCATTGCCAACCAAGAATACCTTGGATCGCTGCACGGCCATGCTGCCGAAACTTTATCATTCGAGGATGGATGATTTCGGGTTGGATTTTGCGGTGCTGTATCCCAGCACGGGTTTGGGTTTCCACAGTATTCCTGACCAGGAGTATCGGCAACTGGCCTGCCATGCTTACAATGAATATGCAGCCGCAGCCTATGATGAATACCAGGACCGAATGACGGTCGCAGCGGTCATTCCATTACACACCCCCGAAGAAGGTATCCGAGAGCTTGAGCATGCTCATGCGCTGGGGCTGAAAGTGGCCATGATTCCATCATTTGTCCGTCGGCCAATACCACAGGCTGCGAGGGATTATCCCGAATTGGAAAATCAGCTTTTCTGGCTCGATAATTTATCGATCGATAGTGAGCATGATTATGACCCGTTCTGGGCCAAGTGCATTGAATTGGGGTTCCCGGTTGCAGCACACTCGGGTGGTATGGGCTTTCATGATCGCAGTTCGATTTCTAATTACATGCATAATCATATGGGTCATTTTGCCGCAGCGGGAGAAGTTCTTGCCAAAGGCCTGCTGATGGGCGGTGTCACCCATCGTTATCCTGATTTACGTGTCGCGCTGCTTGAGGGTGGTGTGATTGGCGGTGCCAGGCTCTACGCTGATATCGTCGGGAGATGGACGAAGCGAAATCCAGCTGGGCTTGAAAACCTGAACCCGGCCAATATTGACCTGGCCAAGGCACAGGAATTGTTTCAACGCTATGGCGATGCAGCGACTTTGTCCAAGCTGGAACAATTACCGAGTTCTCTGGGTGTCGGTGGTCACGACATACCCCCTGAATTGAGGGATGATTTTGCGGCAATGGGTATTGCCAGTGCCGAGGATGTTCGTGATCGGTTTATTCCCAATTTTTACTTTGGCTGTGAATCAGACGACCCTCTGGCGTTTACTGCATTTAACCGGAAGGCGAATCCCCTAGGCGAACAGGTTCGCGCCATCATGAGTTTTGATCTCGGTCATTGGGATGTCCTTGATATGGGGCATGCTGCTGCTGAGGCCTATGAACAGCTTGAACATGAATTGATAACTGAAGAGGATTTTCGAAATTTCGCCTTCAGTTTTTCGGTTCAGCTCTACGCGGGGAACAATCCTGATTTTTTTGAGGGCACCCGTATCGCAGATGCTGTCAAGGCAGAGTTGCATAGTACAACTTAACCTGGGTCTCTGTGGATCTCGCAGGAGCCCTCCGCGGTTGGGCTTTTCTACTGGCTCGATTTCAGTGGCCAGGACGGCTCAGTTGCCATAGATATACGGGCTAGTTCATGCAGCAGCTGTGACGACAATAGTGCTTTGGTGCTTTGGTAGCAGGGTTTTCAAATCAGTCGATAAATTTGATGTGGTCGCAGCACATTAATAACCTATTCTGTTTGTTGATTCTGATAGCCGTAACTGATTTTTGGCATTTAGATGACCTGCGCTCTTGCAATCTTGAATGGGTGATAATGGCTGCACTGATGGTCAGGTATTACTGGGATATAGTGTTCGCTGGGAAACAGATGCAGAGCCATTATCAAAAACCCGGTCGGCTTAAATCCAGTCGACGGTGACGTAATCAAGGCCATTTGTTGACTCTTTGTTGAAAAGGAGGTTAATTACCATCGCATCGTATCACCCTTACCGTGGTGGCTGGCCTGTCGATTAGAGCCCAAAAGAGAATTTGATTGATGAACACTAAGAAATTGAGTTATCTGGCCTTATTAACGCTTGTGATTGTTCTTGTCGGTTGTGGTCTCATGCAGGAGGAACAAAGCCTGGAACCATCGATGGTCAAGGCGCCAACGGCGACAACAGGTCTAGCGGCAGTTGCCATGCCGGATAAATATGCTGCTCAGATCAGCCAGGATATTCTCAGCGCGGGTGGTAATGCAGTTGACGCAGCTATTGCAGTTGGCTTCGCTCTTGCAGTGACGTTTATTGATGCTGGCAATATTGGTGGTGGTGGGTTTATGACCATCAAGATGCACGATGAAGTTGCTTTTCTGGATTATCGGGAAAAGGCACCTGCAGCCGCTCACAAGAATATGTATCTGGGCCCGGATGGTGACGTTATTGAGAATATAACGCTGATAGGCGGTCAGGCCGCTGGAGTTCCTGGTACGGTAGCCGGGTTCTGGCGAGCCCATCAGCGGTTTGGTACATTACCTTGGAAAGACCTGGTCTCGCCAGCCATTGAGCTGGCCAAGAACGGTTTTATGCCCGCACCAATTCTGGTAGATGATATCCAGAGTGCTCGCGACTGGTTTGGTGATCAGACTAACTTCAATGAATACTTCGCATCGATTCAATATGACAAAGTTTTTAAGCAGGCTGAGCTGGCGGCGACGTTAACGCGTATCGCAGAATTGGGTGCGGATGATTTTTATCGCGGTAAAACCGCTGAACTGATCGTTGCGCAGATGGAAAAAACAAATGGCCTTATCTCAGCCGAAGACCTGAATAATTACCAGGCCGTCTGGCGCGAGCCATTACGAGCAGAGTGGCGAGGATACGAAGTGATATCGTCGCCTCCACCGAGTTCGGGTGGCTTTGCCATTATTCAATTGCTGAAGATGAAGGATTACCTTGGAGACCTTTTTCAAGGCCTCGAACATAACAGTGCACAGTACATACATCTGGTAGCAGAGATGGAAAAAAGAGTTTTCGCCGATCGAGCTGAGTATCTAGGTGATCCTGATTTTGTTGATGTTGATATCAATGCGATAATTGATGATAGCTACATAAAACGGCGTGCTGCTGAGGTTAATGCCAGTACCATCTCTGCGTTGGAGGGCGTCACTCCAGGGCTGGAGTCCCCCAATACCACCCATTATTCGATCGTTGATGCACAGGGTAATGCGGTATCTAATACCTATACCATTAACTGGAGTTATGGCAGTGGTGTTGTCGTTGAAGGTGCTGGGTTTCTGCTTAACAACGAAATGGACGACTTCAGCGCTAAACCGGGAGTACCCAATATCTTTGGTGTAGTAGGAGATGAAGCCAATGAAATTCAACCGGGGAAACGCATGCTTTCCTCGATGTCGCCCACCATATTACTCAAAGATGGGGCCGTTGAAATGGTCCTGGGCACGCCAGGAGGGTCGACTATATTTACGACGGTATTTCAGGTCATCGTAAACATCATTGACTTTAATATGACCGCTGAAGAAGCAGTTGGCGCTACTCGGTTTCACCATCAGTTACTGCCTCCAGACTTGATTACTTATAATGGGTTCCAGATTGACAGGCCCCTGTCAGCAAAAACTGTGGCGGCGCTTGCTGAAAGGGGATATCGAGCATTGCCTCATGACTACGAATTTGGTGACGTTCAATTAATTATGAAGCAGGGTGATTCCTGGACCGCAGCTTCAGACCCTCGGGATAGAGGAGTTTCAAGGGTGTTTGAGGTAGACGTTCCAGACTCCTAGTTCAACGTTGGGCTACCCAGTTCGGCAGTTCCTGTGTATCAGCCTTTTTAGTTTGTTGTTGTGTTGGCTCGTTGCATAGATTCGTTGCATAGATTCGTTGCATAGATTCGTTGCATTGGCTAAAGCATTCGTCTTATGCTTTGGGAAATGTACCAGTCAGTTGAACCCGTTACGATGTTCTGGTAACACTTAGTTGGATATGGTTCAGCGTACATAGATATGGTTCAGCGTGCATAGATATGGTTCAGCGTACATAGATATGGTTCAGCGTGCATAGATATGGTTCAGCGTACATAGATATGGTTCAGCGTACATAGATATGGTTCAGCGTACATAGATATGGTTCAGCGTACATAGATATGGTTCAGCGTACATAGATCTAGTTCAGCGTACAT
>JABIZD010000081.1 GCA_018666555.1 Gammaproteobacteria bacterium | reverse complement strand
GCGGTCATAGATAGCAGCAAGGGCATCCGTATCAGTGTTTCCGGGTATAGTCAGTCAGCTAATAGTTTCCTGGAATATGTGTTATCACAGATGACCGTGATCAATTTACCGGTGGAGCGATTCGAGGCCCTCAAAGAACGCAAACTTAGAGCCTGGAGGAATGCGGTGTATTCGGATGCCTACCGGCAGACATTTGAATTAGAGCGTAAGTATTTTTACGAAAACTACTTTACCCCTGCAGAGAAATTAAGCATTGCAGAGGATATTGACCTTGAAGATGTCGAGCGTTTTTCGAAACAGCTTCTGAAGAAGGGCAACGTAGAAATGGTTGCTTACGGTAATGTGTCGCAGTCAGATGCAATGTACGCTGCCAGGCAGGTAGTTGATACCCTCAATCTGAACCCTGTGCGAGCTCAGGATGTCTATGATACTCGCGTTCTTGTTCTAGAAAATGAACCGGTGGTCGCGGCCAATACTTTGCTGGTCAATAATTCAGCCTATATTCAGGGTTTTTTGTTGGGTGATGCAACCCCGAAAAATCTTGCAGTCTCCTCGGTGCTGAAAAATTTTATTGGTGAACCCTACTATTCTGAAATGCGTACCCGACAACAGCTCGGTTATATCGTTGCGAGTTTCATGGGAGATCAAAAAGATAAGCTTTACGTACGTTTTTTGATCCAGTCAGCCGATTATTCCGCCGATGAGCTTAGGCGCCGCTCGGAGACCTTTCTGGAGGGTTTGCTCGATCAGTTTGACCAGTTGTCGGACGATAAGTTTGAGGAAATACGCGCAGCAGTGAAAGCGGAATTTGAGGAGAAAGACAAGTCTATTGGCGAGCGCGCAGCTCGTTACTTTACCCTTGCATTTGAGAAGCAGGCCAATTGGAGTCGACGGGCTGATACCATCAGCGAGTTACAACACCTGAGCCGGGATGATGTGCGTGCTAAGTTGCAGAATTCTATTTCAGCAGATAGTTTGCGATTCACGACCTTGTCGATGGCGGAACAACATGCCGAAGCGCTAGATTCAGTCAAAGTCAGTTTTTCAGATATCGATCGCTGGAAGCGTCAACAGAGCTATCGTTAACCAAGCCGAGTACTTCGTGTGTGCGTGGTGAAACTTGTCAGGGATGGTGATTCCCAGGAGGGTTAGGAGTAACCAGTCTAAATTGCCTGCGATTGTTTTTTTTTGCAGGCCGGGCCTGACGTCGATCCCTGCGAGTGGCTCAATGCCATGGGCATGAGCATCGGCTGGTGATTAGAAAACGGTTTTTTCCGATTGCAGGATGTGTCCTGCCCTGGCTTTGTTTCAGGATGATTTTCCCAAAACCAAAAGAACACGTTCAAGTAATGCAGAGTATAGGAACTATGGACGTCCTGGTCGGAGAATATGCCAAGTAGGCCTGGTGGCCCGAGCTATTTTTTTACGGCACTTTGGGATTTGGGAGGTTTTCCCTTGAAGGCAGGCTTGAAGGCCGAGTTGCTTAACAACCGTTCAGACTATAGTCTTCAGTGAAAAGGTCGGGATAGGCAAGCACTTCTGAATATGAAAAATGATCCAGTATCTTTAATTGATCAAACCCCGATGGGCAAGGCACAGATAGGTGTAGTGCTGTTGTGCATTTTGCTTAATGCACTCGATGGATTTGACGTTTTGTCTATTGCCTTCGCCTCGCCAGGAATAGCCGAGGAATTTACCATTAATCGGGCCGTTCTAGGGGTCGTACTGGCCATGGAATTGATCGGTATGTGCGTTGGCTCGGTTATCCTCGGGAACCTCGCCGACAACCTTGGTCGAAGGCCAGTTATTCTTGGCTGCCTGGTCGTTATGGCTCTCGGAATGTATTTTGCCGGCGGCGCCCAGTCCGTAAATGAACTATCTTTCCATCGATTTTATACAGGCCTAGGAATAGGCGGTATGCTGGCGACCACCAATGCTATGGTGGCTGAATTTTCTAATCTCAAACACCGAAGTTTGTGCGTAATGTTGATGGCGGGCGGGTACCCGCTTGGTGTGGTTATTGGTGGATCAGTTGCCTCTGGATTGCTGGTGCACGATACCTGGCGTGCTATTTTCGAATTTGGCGCCATTGCTACCGTTGCTTTTCTGCCGGTAGTTTGGTTTTTTCTGCCTGAGTCCGTGGCTTATCACACCATTAAGCGTGGAAAGGATAGCCTGGTTAAAATTAATGCTTGTTTGAAACAGATGGGTAAAGAAGGCGTTGATAGTTTGCCAGATGTGACGGACAAAGCTAAAACATCCATTTTCGAGCTGTTTAAGCCGGCAAGGTTGAGAATTACTATCGTCCTGACCATTGCCTATTTTATGCATATTATGACGCTTTATTTTCTGCTTAAATGGACGCCGAAAATTGTTGTCGATATGGGTTATTCAGCCTCCTCAGCTGGAGGCGTTCTAGTCTGGGCTAATGTGGGGATGTTAACGGGTTCTATTTTGTTTGGCCTGCTTTCCAGTCGCATTGCGACTCGAAAGCTTATGTCTTTTGCTTTGGTTATGTCTTCCGTCATGATTTATATCTTCGGCAAAGGCTATTCAGAATTAGCCCAGCTTTCTATGGTTGCTGGTATTACCGGTTTTTTTATCAATGGCGGTGTAGTCGGATTGTATGCGCTCTTGGCTGAATACTACCCGGACAACCTCAGAGCCAGTGGCACCGGTTTTTCCATTGGGGTTGGTCGCGGAGGGGCTGCGCTGAGCCCTATTGCAGCGGGTGTCTTATTTACGGCAGGTTATGGCCTTTCGGTGGTGGCTTTGTTTATGGCTTTTGGCTCGGTCTTTGCCGCTATTGCGCTTATTTTCTTAAAAGCCAGATCTCACCAGGAAAAAGTCACGCTATGAAATTAGTCTGCAGGAAAACGATCTCAATGGTTTGCCAGTATGACGGTACCATCAAAATGTTGTCGTGCTTTGTCTAGCAGTTTGGGTTCAGGCATCCTGTAATGAAGCGCATGGGAAGGAGAATGTGTAACTAAGGCCTGGAAATTCACCCGATGTTGAATAGAAACAAGAAACTGGAATGAAAACACAGGTGGGAATTATCGGTGGAGGACCCTCGGGATTGCTTTTGTCCCAGTTACTGTATGTGAATGGTATCGATAGTGTGGTGCTGGAAAAGCATTCAAAACAGCATGTTTTGTCAAGAATACGGGCCGGATTGCTAGAGCAAGGTACAACGCAAATGCTCGATGAGGCTGGCGTAGCAGCCGGTTTAAGCAAAAATGGTTTAGAGCATGAAGGGGTTGATCTGGTCTTTGAGGGAAGAAGTTGCCGAGTCGATTTTTTCGGGCTGACAGGTAAAAAAATGACCATCTATGGGCAGACGGAAGTTACCAGGGATCTCTATGAAGCGCGTGAAAAATCTGCAGGCTGTGTGCTTCACGAGGTCAGTGATATCAGCCTGTCGGCATTAGATACGGAAAAACCGGAAATTGGATTTTATCATCATGATCAAGCAAAATCGCTCCAGTGCGATTTTGTGGTCGGTTGTGATGGATACCATGGCGTGAGCAGAATGGCCATGCCAGAGGCGATCAAGCGCGAATACCAGTCCAGTTTTCCTTTCGGATGGCTAGGTGTCTTATCTGAAACGCCACCGGTATCGCCGGAACTGGTTTATGCGTATCATCAGCGGGGTTTTGCACTCTGTTCGATGAGGTCAACAACGCGAAGTCGGTACTACATCCAGGTCCCTCTGGATGAGCAGATCGATGACTGGTCCGATGATCGATTTTGGGAAGAGCTGAAAAAACGCTTGCCCCCGGGGCTTGCCAGGGAATTGATAACCGGGCCATCTATTGAAAAATCCATTGCCCCTTTGCGTAGTTTTGTGTGCGAGCCGATGCGTTGGAAATCTCTTTTTCTGGCAGGTGATGCGGCTCATATTGTGCCGACCACAGGTGCCAAGGGGCTTAATCTGGCGGTGTCGGATGTGCGTTATTTATCTCGTGCATTGTCTAAATATTATCAGAGCCGGGATTCCAGGGGATTGGATAACTATTCCCGGCAGGCGCTGGCTCGAGTATGGAAATCCAGTCGGTTCTCCTGGTCATTGACGCAGTTGCTGCACCAACCTTATGATCGGGACAGTGCTTTTAGCAGCCGTATTCGTCGGGCTGAATTTGAATACCTGCTTACCTCTGAGGTTGCACGCTTGTCTTTTGCTGAAAACTATGTGGGCTTACCCTATTAAGGGGCTACCCTGGGTTGGAGCTTGAAGATGACGACAGCGCTGCTTTAGCCGTAGTCTGCTCCTTTACGTGTCCGGTTTAAAAGTGATTCCCTGGTTTCTGAGCCAGCTAGCCCAATCGCACCAGTCTGTCCTGGTAGATGCTAATCACGGAAACCAGTGTAATATTCTAACTTGTGGATAGTTGTGATCCTATTACTATAATAACTCAGGGTTCGGCTTTCCAAATTTGGTTCATTAAAGGAGGTCAAAGGCGATGGCAACCTGCATTACTGATATACCCCGACCGGAGAAAACAACCCTGGCAAAGTTTCAGGGAGCCGGGGTGGCTACAGTTCATGAGGCGCTGGGTCGGAAAGGTTTGATGGCTTCATATATGAAGCCGATCTTCCGCCCTGCAAGGATTGCGGGGCCAGCAGTAACCTGTGAGGTTACGCCTGGTGATAACTGGATGCTTCATGTGGCAGTAGAGCAGTGTCAGCCTGGAGACATCTTGGTCGTTTCGCCGACCAGTCCTTGCGATGATGGTTATTTTGGAGATCTTCTGGCCACTTCGCTGCATTCCAGAGGTGTCCGCGGCCTGGTCATCGATGCGGGTGTCAGGGATATTGCTGATTTAACCGAGATGGGATTCCCCGTTTGGTCGAAAGCCGTTTTTGCGCAGGGAACGGTCAAGCAAACATTGGGAAATGTTAACGTAGCTATCGTTTGTGCGGGCCAGTTGGTTAACCCCGGGGATATCGTCATTGCTGATGATGATGGCGTTGTTGTGGTGCCTCGCGATGTTGGTGATGAGGTTGCCTCAAAAATGAAACGTCGCCTTGAAACAGAACAGGAAACGCGCCAGCGATTGGCCGAGGGTGAGTTAGGTTTAGATATCTACCAGATGCGTGAGCGATTGAGGCGAAGCGGAATCAAATACGTGAAATTTAGCGCAGAGAATGAATGACTAGTCAGAAAGCTATACCTTGTTCATTGTATCGAGGCGGCACGTCAAAGGGGTTATTTTTTTTGGAAAAGGACTTGCCATCCGATGAACTGGAGCGCGATGGGATCCTTCTAGCTGTTATGGGCTCACCCGATGAGCGACAGATAGATGGCCTTGGCGGTGCGCATCCGCTTACCAGCAAAGTTGCCGTTATTCGAAAATCAAAAAGAGCTGATGTTGATGTTGACTACCTGTTCCTGCAGGTAGCAGTTGAAAAGGCGGAAGTTACCAGCAACCAGAACTGTGGAAATGTGCTGGCGGCGGTTGGTCCGTTTGCGATAGAGCAGGGTCTGGTCGCAATACAGGGGGATACGACTGACGTGCGAATCCATCTTGATAATACGGGTGCCTTGGCGGTGGCGAGAATCCAGACGCCTGGCGGGACGGTAAATTACGCCGGTATCACAAAGATCGACGGTGTGCCAGGCAGTGCCGCACCGGTCAGTATTGAATTCTCCGGTATCGAAGGCTCCAGTTGTGGAGCATTGTTACCGACAGGTCAACTGATCGACGTCATAGATGGGGTAGATTGCACTTGTATTGATAATGGTATGCCTGTGGTCTTGTTGCGCGCGATAGATTTTGGGTTGTCTGGATATGAGACTCCTGAACAGCTTGAATCAGATAAGGCATTAAAAAGCCGGCTGGAAACAATCCGGCTGACGGTAGGCGGGCGCATGAATCTGGGCGATGTTAGATCGAAAACAGTCCCGAAGATGTGTCTGGTATCGCCGCCCAGACAAGGCGGACTGATTAATACCCGGACTTTTATTCCGCACCGTGTTCATGAAGCCATTGGCGTGCTTGGTTCTGTCAGTGTCGCTACCGCTTGTCTTATTCCTGGTACGGTGGCCTGTGAAGTCGCTGACGATGTTAAAACTGACGGGCAGCCGATCCCTGTTTATGCTGTTGAACATCCGACCGGTTTCTTTTCAGTGGAGATGCAGTTGCAATTCTCCTCGAGTGGCCAGATTAGCGTGCAAAGGGCTGCACTATTAAGAACTTCACGGTTGCTGATGAGGGGAGCAGTAATGATTCCTGAAACTGAGATGGGACAGTAAATTCAACCAATGGATCAGAACTGAATATGATAATTGATTGCCATGGCCACTATACGACCGCGCCTGAGCCCCACCAGCGATTCCGTGCTGAGCAGATAAAGGCTTATGAGCAAGGACTAACCTTGCCCGAGATTCCACGGATAAGCGATGACGCGATCAGGCAGAGTATTGAAGAGAACCAGTTGAAGCTGTTAACTGAGCGAGGTGCCGATATGACGCTGTTCTCTCCAAGGGCATCGGCAATGGCTCATCACATTGGTGATGATAGAGTCGCTCAGCAATGGTCCCGTGCTTGTAACGACTTGATCAAGAGGGTGGTTGATCTTTATCCACATTCTTTTGTCGGTGTTTGCCAATTGCCTCAGTCGATTGGAACATCAATCAGACAATCCACCAGCGAATTAGAAAGATGTGTTTTAGAGCTGGGATTTGTCGGCTGTAACTTGAACCCAGACCCATCAGGCGGGCATTGGACCGCAGCACCGTTGACGGATCGCGCCTGGTATCCGTTTTTTGAAAAAATGATTGAATTAGACGTTCCTGCCATGATTCATGTTTCCAGTTCCTGTAATCCTAATTTTCATGCCACTGGAGCCCATTATATCAATGCAGACACCACTGCCTTTATGCAGTTCATCCAAGGTGATCTGTTTCGCGATTTTCCGGAGCTTCGTTTTATTATTCCCCATGGTGGTGGGGCTGTTCCTTACCATTGGGGTAGATATCGAGGCTTGGTAGATATGCTGGACCGACCTCCAATAACCGAACATGTGATGAAGAATGTGTTCTTTGATACCTGTGTCTATCACCAACCGGGAATCGATTTACTGTTTGAGGTGATAGATATTGACAACATCTTGTTTGGTTCGGAAATGGTTGGTGCTGTCAGGGGTATCGATTCGGAGACAGGCCATTACTTCGATGACACTAAACGCTATATTGAAGCATTGAATCTAAATTTTCGAGATCGAGACAAGGTATTCGAGGCAAATGCCAGGCGCGTTTACCCTCGACTTGACTCATTGTTAAGGGACAAGGGGTTATGAAATCCTTTACAGCCGATGCAGACTGGTTACATTGGCATCAGTC
>JABIZD010000140.1 GCA_018666555.1 Gammaproteobacteria bacterium | reverse complement strand
GGGATAAGGGATAAGGGATAAGGGATAAGGGTTAAGGGTTAAGCTAGGTTATTATTGTTTCAGGCAATCATCATGACCCAGTACTGATGTCTACCTACCTATGTGCCAGACAAAAATCGTCTGCAAGTCATTAACTAGCTTTTGTCGGTGTTGGGAGTAGCTAGCCCTCAATTGTGACTACAGAATAAGCCGCTACCCTGATTCAGGGCAGAGGCTTTAGGGCAGCCGTTTAGATTTTTGGTTCAGCGCCTTTGGCAAGACTGAAATGGATTGTTCAGGCCTTAATGAAGCAGCCGCGGTTGTTAGCAGTTTTACCACGTCAGGCATGGTTCCAATTGTTAGGCTCATCAGAATTGTTGGGTGACAGGCCAATAATATCTCCATCAGCGACCACCCCGAGACCAAGAACAGTACGGTTGGCGTAGTTGAAATAGGCTACGACTTGGTTGATCTCTAGAATTTCTCCATCGCTCCAACCCTGTGCGCGTAGTTGTTGGATATCGGATTCGATCATATCGCCGGTGTGTTCCGTCAATTTGGCTGCATAAACAAATGCGGCAGCCTGTTTTTCATCAAAAACCGATTCAAAATAATCTGTCTCCAGCGCCTCTCGAATGGCTGTTGATCTCGGCAGGTTATCGACCAGGCGAGTCATTCCAGCAAAGTGGTGCTCCACGCAGTAATGACAAGCATTTTTAAGGCTGGTGTAAACACCGAGGGCTTCTAAAAACCATTTTGGGATTTGATTGCTTGAATGATGCAGTACATTTTTGTAAAGGGTCATATGCCCTTCCATGGATTGAGGTCGTAAGCTATGGGCAAGCATAATATTGTCGACGTTATTATCAGGGCCTTTTACCCGGTTATAGAGTTTAAGTAATTTACCGGTGGCTTCACTGTATGGCACATGGTTTATCCAGCTCATGGTTGCCCCTGCTCGTTATCTTTGATTTTAGTTGTCCAGAAAGTATAAATTCAAAATCGCTGTTTTAGTGAGATTCACTGATTCCGTTATTAACCGCTTAAGCGCCTGTACTGGCTCGGTAGCGATGGTCAAGCATCTGCATAGCTGGACCGCTATTGCTATAGTCAGCAATAGCGGGTGAGACCGGGTCTGACGCAGTGCTGGTCAGGTACAATTTAAAGGGCTTTTTTTCGAGTCACGCGAACAGGCATATAAGTATAGCCTTTGACAAATGAAGACAGGGTTCGATTAGGCTCCTCGAGCACTTCGATCCGATCGAAGCGCTTGAGGATCTCCTCCCATAGAATTCTTAGCTGCAGTTCGGCTAACCGATTTCCCATGCAGCGGTGTATACCAAACCCGAAGGAAAGATGATGCCGTGCATTTTTTCTTTCTATATCAAAACTGTCAGCATTATCGAAAACGGCTGCATCTCGGTTTCCAGAGACATACCACATCAATAGCTGATCACCGGCTTTTATAGCCTTGCCGCTGATATCACAATCCTGATTGGCGGTGCGGCGCATATAGGCGAGCGGGGTTTGCCAGCGGATTACCTCAGCTACCATATTCGGGATTAAAGCGGGGTTTTGAATCAGCTTGTCATACTGATCCGGGAATTGGTTCAAGGCGTAGATACTGCCGGACATGGTATTTCGAGTGGTATCGTTACCGCCGACGATTAACAGCAGCAGGTTCCCTAAATATTCCATGGGAGGCATATCCCGAGTGTCTTTACCATGTGCCAGCATGGAAACCAGATCGCTACCCGGGTTTTCAAGCCGCTCAGCCTTTAGTCGCATGAAATATTCCAGGCATTCGAGCATTTCATCCCGACGCTGTTCCATGGATTCGATGATGCCGCCTGGTTGTGGAATCGCAAACGTTATATCGGACCAACGAGTTAGCTTGCGTCTGTCTTCAAATGGGAAATCAAATAGTGTGGCTAGCATCATTGTTGTCAGTTCAATGGATACAGTATCGACCCAGTCAAATGTCTCGTTGTCTGGGAGCTGGTCAAGAACCACCTGGGTCCGTTCGCGGATGAGCGGCTCAAGGTTGACTAGGTTGCTTGGTGCGACCACTCCGGTGACGGTCTTGCGCTGGACATCATGGGTAGGTGGATCCATGGCGATAAAGGTGGACAGGTTCAAGGCACCTTCGGGTAGTTCGGCGCCAACAGGAAAGCCCAGGGTTATGCCTTTCTCAGATGAAAAGTTGGACCAGTCCGCATCAACGCGTTTGATATCTTCATAACGGGTCAGTGACCAGAATCGACCGGCCATTTCAGTTTCATTAAAGTGAACCGGGTCTTCTGCGCGGAGCCGCGCAAAATATTCCTGCCATCTATTCTCGCTGAATAACCTGGGATTGACTGGCATTATATCTGTAAGGTCGACGTCCGAGGCTGGCGGGATAGCGGTTTTCTGTTCAACACCTACCGCGCTTGGCATCGCGCGGGATTCTTTGGCTTGCTGTTGGCTGGTTTGGGTCATGGTATTCTCTCGGTTGCCAATCCAGCCCTGCAGTTTCTTAACGCCTGGTGTTTCAGCAGTTTTATTCAGTCATGTCAGAGTACAATAAACGCTTTGATTTGCGAAGCTCACCTCAATATTAAAAATACGGTTGAGCTAACTTAACTGGTCCTGAGGTTTGGTGAAATCGTTGATCCCTGATGACCAAAAAGCCATCTCAGTGGGTTCGATTTTGCTGATTTGATCTAACGCCGATTTGATTGCTTGGAACCAGTCGCTGCAAAAAAAATATTCGAACAATGCGCCTAAATAAAGATAAGGCTCAATTCGATTTTATTTGGGCAGTACGGCAGGAGGTTGATGAAGCCTTTATAAGGTTAGCTAGTCTGACCTTAATTCTAATTAATCAATTGATAAATAAGCTTTACCTTTGTTAAAAATTGTTCTATATTTTATTTATCGAATGATCACTATGCGAGGATATAGGGTTATTTGATTGAGTGAGGTCCAAAGGATAAATAACAATTAGGGGGCTAAAAATGAAATTGATTCACAAATTAGGGGCATCGACACTAGCAATGGTTTTGATGTTGTTTGTTTCAATCCCGAGCATTTACGCCGAAGAAGATGCTCTGACGATTGAAGAAATAACAGTTACAGCCAGGAAAAAAGACGAATCACTCGCTGATGCGCCTTATACAATAACGGCTTTAACGTCACAGCAGATAGAGATTAGAGGAATCAATCAACTTTCTGATGTGGTTGCGTATACGCCGGGTTTCTTCTATTCAGATAATAATGTCGGTAAGAATAGTCGAACACACAAAAGACTTATTTTTAGAGGAATGAATCCAAGAACTGACATTCCAACTCGTCAAGCTTCTACCATGTTTATTGATGGTGCAGCCTCGGTTGGTGCAGAGTTTGGCGCCATTGAAAATGTAGAACGAATTGAAGTCCTGAAAGGTCCTCAAGGCGCTCATTTTGGTCGATCAACTTATACTGGCGCTATCAATGTTGTTACTAAAGACCCTGGCGGAGAATTTTCTGCAAGAGTGAGTGCTGAAATCGGGTCGCATGGTACGCAACGAACCGGTATCACTTTAGAAGGCCCCGCAGGAGACATGTTGGGTTACCGGTTATCTGCCAGTACCTATGAAATGGATGGCATGTACGATAATTCTAATGTTGGTGGCCAGAAGTTAGGTGCACAGTCGACAGATGATGTTGCCTTAACAGTTGTGTTTGAACCTTCAGATAATTTTAAGATTAAAGCTCGCTACCATACATGGGAAGACAGCGACGGTCCTGATGCAGGAACCGCTTATGATTACCGAAGTGGTCATCACAATTGCAGCCCGGGTGGAACAGTAGAAAGATGGGGTGCAGCGCACATGGTGCCTTGGGATTTCGGTGCAGATCTAGTGCCAGCAACCACGGTTTGTGGACAGGTTGCGGTGCCGACTAGCGCTGAAATTGGCCAGGATACCGGGTCCGTTCGAGCCCTTACTTTACTTGGCCTGCGAATCGACGAACACCTGTTTCCGATTGCCAATGGTGTAATGGATGTGCCTGATTTTCTTGTACCGAACCACTTTGGAATGGAAAGAGAAGCCGAAGAACTCAGTATTGTTGTTGACGTAAATTTCAATAACGGTATGAGTTTGAATCTTGTCTCCGCTCAGCATGAAAATGCCTATAGCAGCCAGAATGATTTGGACCGAAGAGTGACTGAAGGACTTTATCTGCAGGGCATGGGCGGTGGTATGTTTGGATCATGGGGTGCTAACCACCCGGCCGACGCGTCCGATCTAAGAATGAATTCGATGCAGGATAGTTCTATCGAACTCCGATTAAGTTCGGCCCAGGACCAAAGAATCCGATGGATGGTCGGTTATAGTGACGTCGACATGGACTGGTTCACCCAGAACATTGGTTCGATGATTGTTTATTTTCCGAACGATGGTCTCAATAACGAAACTCTGGTTGCGAACGGGGGTACTCCTGTCTGCTACAACCCATACTATCTGTTTGGTGGAACCTTGGATGCGAGTAACGTCTGTGGTAACTATGGTGACGTAACTTCTAACAACAATGACTTCAAATGGGACATTGTTAACACTGCTTCGTACTACGCTTCTATTGAAGCTGATATTACTGAGAAGTTAACGTTGAGTGTCGATGTTCGACGACAGGAAGACGATGTAACATCAGGTGGTATTGGTCCATATTCTGGTGGAGCAGTTGGTGAACGCACTAATGTTCAGCAAGCCGTCTTCAAATCTACGCTACCTAGACTGATCCTTGACTATAAGCCTAATGAAAACAATACGATTTACTTCAGTTATTCAGAAGGCACGCTCCCGGGACTGTTTAATCCTGGCCTGGCTAGCCTGACCGAAAGTCAGCTTGCAGAGGTCAAGCAACAGACTGGTGGGGCTGGCGTTAAGATCGACGAAGAAGAGTCTCAGAATATTGAAATAGGTATTAAGAGCACGATTCTTGATGGTCGCGGATTCATCTCTCTCGCCTATTACCAGACTGATCTGAGTAATGTGCATACGCCTTTATTTGCAGTCTCTTATACTGCAGATGACGGTACTACAGCTGTGCTAAGCGGTAATACGACTTCTCAGGGCGGCGATGCTGAACTGTCAGGTTTAGAGCTGGATGGAACGGTTAGGCTAAATGAGTCATGGTCGGTTGATTTCACCTATGCATTGAATGACAGTGAAATTCAGTCTGGCTTTCAAAGCGCCGATACCTTCGATTTGATGGGTGACCGAGACGCAGTTATTGGTAATCAGTTTTCCAGATATCCCAAGAATAGTGGCAGTGTATCTGCAAACTATATGAGAGGTCTGGGTGCGGCTAGCGATTTGTTTGCGAGAATGGACGTGCTGTATACAGGTAAAATGTACGC
The DNA here is from genome assembly GCA_018666555.1 of Gammaproteobacteria bacterium. Lineage (GTDB taxonomy): Bacteria > Pseudomonadota > Gammaproteobacteria > Pseudomonadales > Azotimanducaceae > UBA9926. The sequence goes on along the minus strand of JABIZD010000140.1, from coordinate 10,686 downwards.
ATCTAATGCAATGCTTGCCCATACCGGTGAAGGTATGAAGGTTAACCTGAGATCGGGTATCGAAACAGATAACTATAGACTTGAAGTTTATTGCACCAACTGTTTTGAAGATGATCAGCCAAAGGGTCTGCAGCAGATGTATGACTTGTCTGGTATCACGGGTGGATTTGGTGATGGTGTTACTACCGCTGCTGGTCCCAGAATACTGTCAGTTTCCCTAGCTGATAAAAGAGTGATTGGAATTAGAGCGTCTTACACTTTCTAATTTCATAGACGAAGAAAAGGGAGCAGGCCTCTCCCCGTAGGTCCCCCCCAAAGCCTGCTCCTTTCTTCTTTTTCCCCAACCTCAGCTCATTATTTTTTTTTGAGTGCCAAGGTTAAACACGCCAATCTTTTGTGTACTACTTTTGCTTTCCTAAAGTTTGATTTTATTGTGCCGACGTTCTTCCCGTTATCTTTCAATGTAGTGCCTTAGTTTCCCTGCCGGCTCACGGTAGTTTGGTAGAAAAATCGTCAAATTTGATCCTCCTATGGTGTTTAAACGAACGATATTATAGATATCTCGTTGGTTTTAGAGCCTGCTATTTACAAATTGTTTTATTAGCCTGTTAAATATGGTTTATGCTTCTGTAACAGGTAAACAATGTGAAGCCATCAAGCTTATTGAAAGAAGACCTATGAGAGCAAAGCTGTCTAATACCCAAATCGCAGAATTTAAAAGCAATGGCGCAATTTTGGTGAAAAATGCGGTCGATTCGGATTGGGTAGAACGTTTGAACAAAGTTGTCACAGAACAGTTACAGCGACCGAGTAAATGGGCTAATGATGCCAATCCTGATAGCCCGCAAAACAGGATGTTTACGGATCGATATCTGTGGCAGGAGAACGACGAAGTCAAAGCATTCGTTTACGAGTCCGGGTGTGCCGAGATTGCAGCGCAAGCCATGCAAAGCTCAACAGCGCGTTTCTATTTTGACCATCTCCTGGTAAAGGAGCCGGGAACCGATGCGGTCACACCGTGGCATCAGGATGTCCCTTACTGGCCATTTCTCGGCAAACAGATTTGCTCGATGTGGGTTGCCCTGACCAAAGCAAACGTCGCGGAAAGCTCCCTTGAGTTTATTCGTGGCTCTCATTTGGCTAACCGATATTATATGCCGGAGGTTTTTGGTACCAAGGGTAATCCAAATGTAGCCTGGACCAAATCCGCAGAAGGCGAGCCAGTGCCGCCGATTGAAGCTAACCGGTCTGCCTACGATATTATAGGCTTTGATGTTGAGCCGGGAGATGCGATTTTATTTTCTGCCTGGATATTGCATTGGGCTCCCGGAAATGTATCTTTGACCAAACGCCGAGCTGCAATGTCGACCCGATGGTTAGGCGATGATGTTATCTGGCATCCCCATGAAGGAGCTGACCCTACAGTAACCCAAGAATACGTGTCTGTGTTGCCCGGCGAACCTCTGGGAGACGAGCCAGTCCTGCCGTGTATCTGGAGCGCTTAGTTTAGAATACTCGGCTTCAAAACCAGCACAAATAGCTTATGCTGGTGCAAGGTTGCAGGTAAAACGTAACGGTTATTTCAATCAGGGTTACAAAAAACTGGCAGTACCGATACAAACAATTCAGCAAAGCTTGTAGCCTATAGTTTTACAGAGGTCTGTTATGGCAAAACATTGGAGGATATTCCTAGGCACTTCCCGATACTGGCTTTTGCCCGGGTTGCTGATAACCCTGTTATCTTCAGAGCTGTTTGCGCAGACCATTGTCTATGGCAATACTGCCGCGCCTGATAATGCCACCAATGTGTATGGGGTTCTCCCTATGATTGAGGAGCTGTCAGGTACAGTTGATATAAAACTAATACCCGGTTCACAACTATTCGATTCTCGGACCTCTCTTGTTTCCATTGGAGCTGGTATTGTTGATGCCGGAGAAGTGATTACTTCCTATTCTCGCAGTTATTTAAAACACGCTGTAATCATGAATGACCTGATGTATCTGGGTCGAAGTGAGTTGGTCATTAATGCGGCAGCAACTGAAACCATATTAAGAGACTGTCCAAGCTGCAAGGCAGATTTTGCTACCAAAAACACCCTTTATTTGTCAGGGGCCGCAGCAGGTTCCTACAGTATGTTGTGCAAAAGTAAAGTCACTACACTAGCGGATATAGAGGGCAAGAAGTTCAGAGCCATTGGCGCAAACAGGCGCTGGGTGAGAGCTTTAGGTGGGATTCCAGTGAGTCTTTCCATTAACGACATGATTGAAGGCTTATCGAGAGGGTTGGTTGATTGTATTGTTGGTCCAATTGCCTGGTTAAAATCACTACCGATTATTGATGATGTTAATTATGTGTATCGATACAACGCCGGCGCATTCAGCTTTGCGACCATGGTGATTAACCGGGATAGCTGGAATAACCTCAATAAAAAACAGAAGATCAGCCTCTGGCATGCTCAGGCTGGCTTATCTGCACGCATCGTACTCCAGCAATATGTAGCCGACGCAATTCGCGCCACCATGTTAGCGAAACAGCATGACATTCCTATTATTCAGGGTTCTGAAGAACTCAATGAATTCTGGCTTGAATTCCGGGAACAGGAAGTGGCGCAGGTAAATCAGATGTCTTTGATGCTGGGAGCGAAACACCCTGAAACAGTCTCTGCCAGCCTGGTCCAGAATATTGATAAGTGGCGCAGGATAATTGCCGCCTCCAGTTTAGATGGGATTATGTCCGCGCAGACTCTAGACCAGGCTGAGTTAACGGCTGCGGTGGATGAATATACCCGTTTATTGGACACTCATATTTATCAGAAAATTGATCCATTGACACTCTAGCAGAATGCCTTGGGGTAGACCTTTGTAGGAGACAATAATGTGATGACGAGAAAAATGTTGGGTCAGGAGTGGTTTAAATGAATACTCAGTTGTATCAAGCCTGTACCAGAATTGACCTTGCCCTGGGCAGAGGACTGTGTCTGCTGGCAAGTCTCTTTGTTATCGCAATGATGCTGCATATAGTTGCCGGTATATTTTCTCGACATGCCCTGGGAGAACCGCTTGGGGGCGTCACTGAGATAGTGTCGGTTTACGATATGGTTGCTGTGACCTTTCTGCCTCTTGCGTATGTGACTCATCAGAAGGCACATATTTCTGTTGAACTGTTCACTCGCTCTCTTACCGTTTTTTGGCTGAAGGTAATTGATACAGTGGCGGTTCTTTTTGTGGTCGTGTTATCGAGTTGGGTGACGATGGAAACTGCTATAGCGGCGCTTGAAAGTTTTCAGATTAGTGAGGTTTGGGAATCTGGGGACGGGTTTTTGTCTGTGTGGATAAGTCGTTTGTTTTTGCCTCTGGGTATTGGAGCTATGACGTTCAGTTGGATACTGGAGGCGGTGCGTCGGATAGATGAACTCAGCCGGGTTAATAGCAGAGGGATGATAGTCGGTAAAGAGCATTGAACTTCCTCGCTGGCAGGCAGTTTATCTTTTTTACCAGTGCAGTCTGGGACCAACAGTCGCTCATTTCCGCCGTGATGCGAAGAGAAGAGTAATATGTCAGATATTTCAATTGGGTTTGCCGGTATAGGGCTACTATTAGTTTTGATGGCGCTGAGAGTGCCTATTGCCTTTGCGCTGTTTGGTGTTGCCGTGATAGGTCTTGGCGTCACCGAAGGCTTTGATATTGCAATGCATTTGGTGCGAATTGAGCCTTTCCATTTCGCCGCGCACTGGTCGTTCTCGGCTATTCCTATGTTTATATTAATGGGTTGTATCGCCCAGCATACCCGTTTGGCGAGCGAGTTATTCAATGCCGCCCGATTGTGGCTAGCCGGAGTACCCGGTGGTCTGGCAGTGGCGGCTAATTTTTCGTGTGCTGGATTTGCCGCAGCGTCTGGTTCCAGTTTGGCAACAGCGGCAACCATGGGTCGAATCACTATTCCTGAAATGGTAGATGCTGGTTATGAAAAGGGCCTGGCTTCCGGTGTAGTCGCCAGTGCCGGTACGGTAGGGAATATGATCCCGCCTTCCATTACTTTCATTATTTTTGGAATCTTTGCTGAAGTGTCGGTGACCAAACTTTTTATGGCTGGGATTTTTCCTGGTTTACTGACGATCAGTATTTATGCGGCCATGATTATAGTACGTTGTTGGCTTAACCCCGTCTTGGCGCCAAGGGTCAACATCGATATTAATTGGTCCATGCGATGGAATTCTTTGCTGCCGATCTGGCCGATCTTCGTATTAATCGGTTGTCTTTTAGTTGGCTTTTATGAGGGTTACGTTACAGCGACTGAGGGAGGAGCCTTTGGTGCATTTGTTCTGTTGATTATCTCGATTCTGCAAAAACGAATGACCAGGGATGTGTTTGTAAAAAGTATTACCGATACTCTGGTTAGCACCACCAGTCTCCTCTGGATTGCCGTCGGCGCTATTATGTTTACCCGTTTTCTTGCCATCACGGGAACATCTGGCGCAATAAGCGATATAGCAACGGTATGGGTGGCAAGCCCCCTATCTGCGATACTGGTGGCTGCTGTAATCTTCCTGATTCTTGGAATGTTTCTTGATCCGATGGGCATATTATTACTGACTTTACCGATAGTGCTACCTATGTTCAGGGAACTTGACATGAACTTAATCTGGATCGGTGTCCTCGTGGTTAAGTTTATTGAAATAGGCCTGCTGACACCGCCAGTTGGAATGAACGTTTATGCTATTAAGAATGTAGTTGATGAGACCATATCGCTGGGAACTATTTTCAAAGGCACATTCTGGTTTCTTGCCTGTGAGATAGTGGTTGTCAGCCTGCTTATTTATTTCCCGCAGATTTCGCTTTTCATTCCAGGATTGCTTAACTGATAACCATGGTCATCAGTTCTGAAAGACAGCGTAAAACTCTACCAGAGTAAAATATGGATAAATCTGAAAATTCGACCTCTGAACAGACAGCGCTGGGAAATGCACCGCTCGATATGACCGGCGAAGAATTTCGACGTGTAGGGCACAAGTTGGTGGATCAGATCGCGGCGTTTCTTGATGGTGTCAGATCCCGTAAAGTTCAATCATCAGATGCGGTTGAGAAGGCGCAACAGTTTCTCGGCGATCAGGTTTTGCCGTCGAAGGGGTTGTCTGCCGATGAGGTCATGAGTGATGTATCCAGTCTATTAATAGAAAAATCGCTGTTGACCGCCCATCCCCGTTTCTGGGCCTATATAAACGGTTCGGCCAGTCCTATTGGCGCACTTGCGGATATGTTAGCTGCGGCTATTAATCCGAACCTGGCGACTTGGGCAGTGGGTCCAGTGGCATCTGAAATAGAACGGCAGTCGGTGCAGTGGATAGCCGAGCTAATGGGTTATCCGCGCCAGGCGGGTGGCTTGTTAGTCAGTGGTGGAACCGTTGCCAATATTACCGCTTTGCTCGCTGCAAGACGTGCTGTACTCGGCGCTGAGGTAAGACGCGATGGTCTCAGGAATAGCCCTCAGAGCCGGTTTTATGCCACCGTTGAAACTCATGCGTGGCTGGAAAAAGCGGTCGACATGATGGGCTTTGGCGAAGCGGCTATCACCCGAGTTGAGACAGATGCACAACTGCGGATGGATACAGTCCATTTGGCTGCTTGTATTGCAGAGGATAGAAAGGCGGGTTATCTGCCGCTTGCAGTTGTGGCCAGTGCCGGGACTGTGTCCACGGGTGCCATTGATCCAATTAAAGCCATTGCAGCGTTATGTTGCAGGGAGAAAATCTGGTTTCATATCGATGGTTGCTATGGTGCTGCAGCGGCTATCCTGCCGTCTGCTCCTGCGGACCTTCAGTGTCTGGGGCTTGCCGATTCAATCGCCATGGACGCGCATAAGTGGCTTTATGTGCCGCTGGAGGCGGGTTGCGTATTGGTGAAGGACAAAAATCATCTGGTAGATACTTTCGCTCATGAGACAGGCTACTATCCTGTCTCTGATGCGACTATGCCGCTACCAGTGGCTTACCGTGACCAGGGAATACAAACGTCGCGTGGTTTTAGAGCGCTGAAGGTTTGGATGTGCCTGCGACAGGCAGGCCGGGAAGGCTATATTGACATGATTGGAAGCAACATCACGTTGGCACAACACCTTGCTGATCGTATTACCCAGACTGCGGCTCTAGAACTTCGCTATCAAAGCCTGAGCATTGTGACATTTCGGTATAACCCGGGCCTAAAAGAGTTGCCTGATGGCCCGCTCACCAATCAGGTTCTCAATAAGATCAACCAGAAGATTCTAAAAGAATTGCAGGAAGAAGGCTGGGCATATCCCTCTCATGCGCAGATAGGCGGGGAGTTTTTGCTAAGGGTCTGTATCACTAATTTCCGAACCAGACTTGAGGACGTTGATTTATTGCCAGGCAAAGTGGTCGAATGTGGTGCCGCTTTAATTTGAGCTGATATGGCACTAGTTGCTGTTATCAGTGATTTAGTTTGATTGAAATAGTCGCTGTGCTGAGTTACTTTGATGTGCTTATATTCTCTTAATGAGTCTGTCCTGACGTGGCCGGGCAGATGACCGAGAGCCGGATTTTAGATTCCGTCAGAAGTAAATTGTATTGAGGAAAATTAGCACTGCAGATGACGCTGAGTTAACAGATTAGGAATGGTGAGAGGTTTAAAATGACAGATAGGGCAGCGGTGTCCGTAGGTAACATAAAGCTCAAGAATCCTCTGATTTGTGCCTCTGGCGAGCATGTAATGGATCGTAACGGGATCAGGGCCGCATTGAATTCCGGCGTAGCAGCCGTTGTTGCCAAGTCGACCAATGAGACTGTAGCAGCGCGTGAACAGATCAAAAAAGCGGATTACCTGTTGCTGGATGAGAACTGGAACGCCATAGCAGCGGATGGCCCTAGCGAGCGGGCAGCGACATTTATCTGCCGGTCAGGGCTGACGCCGCAAAGTTTTGAGGAGTGGCTGGCTATGGTGGTTGAGATGGATAACGAAGCCAGGGCCTATGATGCTTATGTTATCGCCAGCATAGTTCTGGCCGATCTCGATGCCGCCGTGATGATGAGTCAGCAGATAGAACAAGCCGGCATCAGAATACTTGAGCTTAATGTGGGTACTCCTTACGGGGACGAAGTGGAAAATGGCTGCGTGCCCACGGAACGTTCGTCAGACCGCATTGAAACCATTGTCGGTACTGTGCGTAAGGCCATCAAAATTCCGCTTTGGGTGAAGATAACGGGTCAGAGTGAACAGGTTGATCAACTGGTACTGGCTGCTCGCCGGGCGGGTGCGGACTCGGTTGTGGCGCCTGGTCGCTTTATGGGTATGATCCCTGATTTGGAGACGCAAAGGCCTTATCTGGATACGAATGTTGGGGTTGGCGGATACTGGAATCTACCACTGACCTGTTATTGGCTGGCGCAGATTTACTGCGCGTTGGAGGACCAGTATCTAGATGGGCAGGCAGCTTTCCCTCTGGTCGGAACTAATGGTGCTCGTAGCGGTGAAGACGTTTTACGGTTTCTGCTTGCAGGTGCCAGTGCCGTGGAAATGGCCTCGGCGGTATTGAGCGATGGAACTCAGGTTCTCAGCGAGGCAATTGATCGCATAGAAGACTATTTGCAAGTCAATGATACGCAAGCGAGTCGGCTTATTGGCAAAGCCGCTAAAGTGAAGAAATTTGCCGAGATGCCGGATCAGAAAGAACCCTGGAAACAGTTTATTCGCCAGTGACGCGCTCGCCTGAGTGAATGAAACAGTAAGCCCAGCTAAGTAACCTTCAAACCGGTGAGAAGAAAATGAACGATCCGCATCAACAGGATATTGCCAGCCACATTCATCCACAATCGAACCTGAATAACCACGAGCATACTGGCCCTATGATTATGAGTCATGGTGAAGGCGTTCACGTGTTTGACCATGCCGGAAATAAGTATATCGATGCGGTGGCTGGGCTCTGGTGCGCCAGCTTGGGCTACAGTGATCAGGCGCTGATTGACGCGGCTACCAGGCAGTTAAAACAACTGCCCTATTTTCAGACCTCTGCCAGTAAATCAAATGAGCCTGCCATTGAACTGGCCAGCAGGCTGCTTGCTATGGCTCCAGTACCCATGTCAAAAGTGCTGTTTCAAAATTCAGGCTCAGAGGCCATTGATACGGCTATGAAACTCGTCTGGTACTATCAGAATATCCGCGGCAAACCGATGAAGAAAAAAATAATTTCCCGACGCCAGGGCTATCATGGCACCTCGGTTGCTGCGGCCAGCTTAACCGGGCTTGCCGGCATGCATAAACATTTTGACTTGCCTATCGCGGGCATTATTCATGTCGACTGCCCCCATTATTATCGATCAGGTAATAAGGGTGAAACTGAACTAGAGTATGCAAGCCGCTGCATTAGTGCGATTGAACAAGAGATTATAGAGCAGGGTGCAGAGACCATCGCGGCCTTTTTTGCTGAACCGATTATGGGAACCGGTGGAGTTATTGTTCCGCCGCAAAGCTATTTTGAAAAGCTCCATGGCGTGCTTAAAAAATACGATATCCTGTTGGTCGCCGATGAGGTTATCTGCGGCTTTGGGCGCACCGGTAGTACCTGGGGAAGCCAGACCGTCGGCATGGTGCCGGACATGATTACCTGCGCAAAAGCACTATCGTCCGCGTATATGCCTATCTCCGCGCTAATGATTTCAGATGACATCTACCAGAAACTGAAATCCGGAAGCGATGATGTCGGTGTATTTGGCCATGGTTATACCTATAGCGGCCATCCGGTCTGTGCTGCTGTCGCGCTGGAAACATTAAAACAGTATGAAAACCGTAACCTGTTTGAACATATTCGAGTTGTAGCCCCTGGGCTGCAGGAGGGTCTAAGAGAATTCAGGGACCACCCCCTGGTGGGTGAAGTCAGGGGTGTCGGTTTAATGGCAGGGCTAGAGCTGGTTCAGGACAAGGCAACCAAGCAGAGTTTTGATCCGGCGCTGAAAATGGGTGCCAGGGTTGCGGCCCATGCTGAAACCAAGGGGGTGATAGTCAGGGCACTGGGAGATACACTCGTTTTTGCGCCACCTTTTATTATCACCGAAAGCCAGATTGTCGAAGTCGTTCAGGTGATAGGTCAGGCGTTGGATGATACGCTGCATGAGTTGACAGGGGATCAGTTGAAAATAAGCTGATCTAGTGCCTATAGCGACTGAGATAAGCAGTAAAGTCAGCGGATTGCATTCAGATCAGTTAAAGGAGGTTAGATATGAAAAATGAAGCAAGACAAACCGCCAATGCAAGGTCAGACCAGGTCGAGGCATTGCTTGAGGGTGCGATAGATTTGCATTGTCATAGTGGCCCTTCTGTGATGCCGAGAGATATCGATCACATTGAGGCCTTGCGCCAGGCATCTGAAGTCAAGATGAAGGCCATACTGATCAAGGATCACTATTATGCGGCAACGCCGGTGACCGAATTGTTGAATTTACATTTTGGTGATCTGGGTGTATTAGCGTTATCGGGTGTCCCGCTCAATAATGCCAGTGGTGGGTTTAATGTGTTTGCTGTTGATCATGGGTTAAAACTGGGTGCCAAGCTGGTCTGGATGCCTACTTTTTCCGCAGCCAATCATATTGACCACCATAAAAAAGATGATGATTTCGTTAATAAGTTTCCGCAGACAGTTAAAAAAGCACTGGACCCTGAGCCGCTGACAGTTCTTGATGGTAACGGTAAACTTCTTGATGTCGTCATTCCCATTCTCGAACTTATTGCTGAACACGATGTTGTTCTATCAAGCGGGCATCTACATATCTCAGAGATATGGCCACTATTTGAAGAAGCAAGAAAGCGCGGCGTCAATCGTCTGCTGGTTAATCATCCGACATTTGTTGTTGATGCGACCCTGGAAGATATGGCGGTATTGGCAGACATGGGTGTTTTCATGGAGCATTCATTGTGTATGTTCATGCCAGGCTCAAAATTCAAATTCTGGGACAGCGAAGATCTGGACCAATATATTAAGGCTGGAACCGTTGATAAAACGATTCTTGGCTCAGATCTGGGCCAGCAGGGTAATCCTTATCCCGTAGACGGTTTTCGTGATGTTATCGGCAAGTGTTTGGATCTAGGCTATTCAGATCAACAGATACGAAAAATGGTGTCAGGAAACGCGCAAGCATTACTGGGCCTAAATTGATTTCAGCGCTCAGTGATTAACTGAATCACCATAAGATTCGAACGATACAAGGAGATACAGATGACAGATCAGGTAATGTTTTATAACTGGGACGAAATAGAAGGGGAAGTCGTCAGGCCGGGTGTCAGTCGCAAGGGTTTCCGAGGTGATGATGTTATGTTGGTGATGAATACATTGGCCCAGGGTATGGAATTATCACCGCATAGCCATACCTTTGAGCAGGTGGTTTATATTGTCCAGGGCACGGTTAATTTTCATGTCGATGGCGAAGTATTTGAAGCCAGTGCTGGCAGTGTTATTCGCATCCCACCACATAAAATGCATTATGCAGAGCCGACTGGCGATATACCTGTCCTGAACCTCGATGTATTTGCCCCGTTGCGACAGGATTACATGCACCTCGTTGAATATCAGAATTTTGAAGGTGAATGAGTCGTTAATCTGCATCTTTGTGGTTAGCTGTAAGCTAATTTAGCCTAGTTAAATCTACGAATGCTATTTGCTATTTGCTATTTGCTATTTGCTAT